>JAGLDN010000393.1 GCA_023145575.1 Psychromonas sp. | reverse complement strand
AAGTTAATTGTCGCCTAATAATCTATAGAAAATTTGTGATTTATATCTTGTGTAAAGTCGCTCTGTATTTCGATCATCGACTGCGTGTTTGCTGTTTAAGTAACATCGTTATACAATCAATATTTTGTTGGACTAATGCAACCTTGACCTGACATCAGAGCTAATGCCTGACAAAGAACCTTTAATGATTACGGCTATAGTACACAATGAGAGAAACTCGATTAATGACGAAGGCACGCCATTAAAAATTGTGAGGATCACCGTATAACTCGTCATAAAAATGGAAGATAAAATGCAAAAATTATTATTTATGTTATTCGTCATGCTATTCGTTTCATTACCTACTTTCGCTTCGAATGGAATAATAAAGATAAAAAGCCAATTCAATGTGAAAACAACCGCTGATAAATTTGAAAAAATACTCAATAAGAAAGGAATGACTATTTTTAAAATAATTCATCATTCGGAGAATGCCACTAAGATTGGCGCTACATTACGTGATTCTCAATTAATTATATTCGGCAATCCAAAAGCAGGGAGTTCGTTAATGGAATGTGAGCAGAGTATAGGCATTGATTTACCATTAAAAGCGCTGATCTGGCAAGACAGTAAGAATGATGTATGGATATCATATAATGATATTGTGTATTTAAAAGATAGGCATAAAGTTAAAGGTTGTGATAAAATAATTTTGAAAGTATCCAAAATTTTAGAAAATATAAGCAACTCTGCCACTAAAAAATAAAATTAGGATGTATATACACATGTGACGCAAAAGTGCATATTCAGCAAGGGAAATTAGTACCAAGGTGCTAGGCATAAAATTGAAGTATATACCAAGTGGACTAAAAAATTCAAAGGCATTAATTCTTACTTTTTTTATGAAACTTTATCATACGTTTACGCTTATCCATTTGATTAGTTGTTAATTTATTATGACGTCCTTTAAATGGATTATTACCTTGCTTAAACTCAATACGAATCGGCGTTCCTATCATTTGTAACGACCGACGGAAGTAATTTATTAAATAACGCTTGTAAGTGTCAGGTAATTTCTTAACTTGATTACCATGGATAACAATTAATGGCGGATTATAACCACCTGCATGTGCATAACGTAATTTTACGCGACGACTTTGCACCATTGGCGGCTGGTGATCGTCAACCGCCATGATCAAAATGCGCGTTAGCATTGACGTTGAAATGCGTTTTGTGGATGAGTCATAAGCTTCTTCAACTGATCCGTATAAATGCCCAACACCCGTACCATGTAATGCAGAAATAAAGTGTATTTTAGCAAAATCAATGAAACCTAAACGGCGGTCAAGATCGCTTTTAACGCGTTCTTTATCATACTCTGTCATACCATCCCATTTATTAACGGCAATGACCAGTGAACGACCTGAGTTTAACGTGTAACCCAACAAGCATAAATCTTGATCGGCAATCCCATCGCGGGCATCAATCACCAATAAAACCACATTACTGTGTTCAATTGCTTTTAAGGTTTTTATCACCGAAAATTTTTCAACAGTTTCACTTACTTTTTTACGCTTACGCACCCCAGCTGTATCGATTAATATATATTCACGATCACCGCGTGACATTGGAATATAAATACTATCACGCGTTGTGCCAGGTTGATCGTAAACAATGACACGATCTTCACCTAATATTCGATTAATAAGTGTTGATTTCCCCACGTTCGGTTTGCCGATAATTGCCAGTTTAATTGGCAGAGCGGCTAATCTTTGTTGCTCTTTTAAAAGTTTATCTTCATCATTTTCATCAATTTCTTGAGGCTCAAAATCAAGGGCTATAGCATCATGTTCAATATCAGTTTCAAAAAAACCATCTAATGCAGTATCAATCATTTGACGCACACCTTTACCGTGAGCTGCCGCTATATGGTACACAACGCCAAGGCCTAGCGAGTAAAATTCAGCACAGGCAGAGTCTGCATCAATGCCATCAATTTTATTGGCGATGAGAAACACTTTTTTATGTTGTTTTCTTAAATGATCTGCAATCGCTTGATCTGCAACGGTCATTCCATCACGCGCATCCACTAAAAACAACACAGCATCAGCTTCATTAATTGCTAAGAGTGATTGCTCTGCCATCAATGCGTCTAAACCGTCTTTATTGCCTGTGATCCCACCTGTATCGATGACAATAAATTCATCGTCATCAAGTTTAGCTTGGCCATATTTACGGTCACGTGTTAATCCTGGAAAATCAGCAACAAGCGCATCACGAGTACGTGTTAAGCGATTAAAGAGGGTTGATTTTCCTACATTTGGTCTTCCAACAAGTGCTACTACGGGTAACATAATTTATTATTCCTTATAAACAATAATAGAAATTATGTTTATTTTATTTACAAATCTTACGCAGATAAAAAGAGTCAATTTGAGGCGAAAGTTGCAACAAGTGAGTTGTTTCTTTAGTAAACGTCCGTTAACGAGATTACTCATTAAAAGTAAAAAGATTGAGAAGTGTTATGCCAATTATACTTCAAAATGCAAAGTCAGCCAAGCAAATAATGCCAAGCTACTAGGCATAAAATTGCCCGTCAGGTGATTAACTACGTTAATCACCAAAGGCCGAATTAAAATAAAGGCTTTGATTCTTAATAACTGATGTTACGCAGTAAGCTAAAATTTTAGATTAAAAACCTGTTAAAG
>JAGLDN010000392.1 GCA_023145575.1 Psychromonas sp. | reverse complement strand
GTAATGTTACCTCACAAGCAAGATCGGCATTACGACAAAGTGACATGAAATCACCCGCTTGTGCGCGTGTTGCTTTGTATTCTGGTAAATATCGACCCGCTTGACGCATCATCCATACTGGCGTTTTATCAACATCTTGTTTTAGTAAAGCGCGGATATAACGATCATTTTTTAATTCTGTCATGTTACATTTTCCTATAAAAACTTAGTGGTTCAATTAATATCTCGTTCCCACGCTCTGCGTGGTAATGCATGTTACATACTGTAAACTATGAATTCCCACGGAGGACCATGGGAACCAGTTTGTACGCTGAATGGTTACAATAGCTAAATAATAACAAAATTATGCTTCATCAACGACTTTATTAATCAGTTTTCGGGCGATAGTCCCAATATTAGGTAAAGCAGGGAGGTTGTCGATGTCGTACCATGCGGCGCTTGTTAACTCATGTGGATCTATTTTGATCTCTCCTGATGCATAATCAGCAACAAATCCCATCATGATTGAATGCGGAAAGGGCCAAGGCTGACTTGCAACGTATTCGATATTTTTAACTTTGAGATTACTTTCCTCAAAGACTTCACGTTCGACGCATTGCTCCATTGTTTCGCCTGCTTCTGTAAAGCCTGCTAAGTTGGTAAAAATGGGATTATCAGTGTTATGACGCTTGTGCAGAGCAAGTAATATTTGTTTATCTTTGCGGATAGCAACAATCATGCAAGGCGATATGCGTGGGTAACAGCGGTGTGAGCATTCGTCATTAGGGCATTGCATTGCAAACTCCCATTTAATGCGGAACATTTTACTGCCACATTGACCACAAAATTGATGTGTTTTGTAAAACAAATCAATTTGTAATGCACGGCCTGCCATGTAAAAAAGTTGGTCGTCAACCTTGCCTAAAATAGATCGCAAAGAGGTATATTCCCCCAAGCCCATATCAACTTGTTCGGAAAGTGAAATTAGATAACAGGGGCTTGATTCAAACATGCCAATTTTAATTTTTGTTTTTACAAGCTCAGTTGAAAAGGGAAGATCATTGGTATTGCCATAAGGGATAAAACGGCCTTGTGGTTGTAAAACAATTTCATTATCAGCAATGATAAACCACCACGCGTCTCTTTGATGGCTATTTGTCGGATCAGTTTTCATTTAAATTCTCTTGGTTTAATTATCAAGTGCGTAACTTCATAGTTATACATTAAAAAGAGTCTGAAATTCAAATTGTTGTTGACCTTTATTTGTTTTTTATCTAATTTAACACTATAAAATAAAAATAAACCAAGGGTAAATGATGCTAGCAAATGTAAAACATGCAAAAGAAATTTGGGGTGGCTCTCTTTCGATTATTGATAGCTGGTTAAATGCGCGTCAAGATATTGTTGTTTTATATTGCGAGCTTGCTGGTATTTCTGGCGGAAAAGTTGAGCGAAAACTGCCAGAACAAAGTAAGGTCACAGAGTTTTGTGGGTTATTACTTGATTATGCTTCAAAAGGGCATTTTGAAATTTACGAACAAATCATTGAACAATGTAAATTAGATGGCGAAGAAAATTTAAAATTAGCGCAGGAATTATATTCTCGTATTACCACAACGACAGATACAGCGCTTAATTTCAACGATAAATATGCAGAAAATGCAAC
>JAGLDN010000391.1 GCA_023145575.1 Psychromonas sp. | reverse complement strand
TCTCTATGAAGAATAACTATTTAGGAATTAAAGTATTTATTTTAATTCGACCTTTGGTGATTAACGAAGTTAATCATCGAGAGGGCAATTTTATGCCTAGCACCTTGGTACTATTTCCCTTGCTGAATTTGCACTTATACGTCACATGGGTATAGAACAACTAACTAATTTTACTCAACATTCAAATAGGATACGGCATCAATTAAGAACTAAAAATCATAATTTATAATACCCATTAGATTAAGTATGTGATATAAATTTTATGCAGGAAAATAGAAAAGCTATTTATTGTAATTGGTATAAGCATGTGGTGCGTAAAATCCGTAGTTAAGAATTAACGTCCTCATTTTAATTCTATCATCTATTCTGCTGGCAGATAATCAACTTTACGCCGAGGAGATCAGCACCAGTTACTGTGCTGATTTTGAACTTTTAAGTAGCATTGGCATATTACACTCATGTGACGCAAACATGAAACATCAGGCACGAACTCGATGATTAGAATAAGGCGCATCATGCCACCTATCAATGATTAGCGAAGCTAATCATTGATAGGTGGCATTTAAATGAAAAGATAATTAAATTTTAACGGCTATCCCTATTGAATGCTATAACATTGCTCTCTTATTAAATAACTACACTAATTAATTGCTGTTTCCTAAATGGAAAAGACACATGCAAACTTTATTGGTTTTCGAGCACTCAATTTATTATAAAATGGGCTCTGGTGTGGATTGTTTTGAAGATTTAATTTCCGTTGGGAATAGATTTAACTCATCAGCTGATAGTCCCAGCTCATCTGTTAACAATGTTTGCAAGCGAGTGATGAAAAGGTTAAATGAACGATTTATTATTTTTTGATTGGCATCGCTAATGTGAACATTTACCCATTCACTTTCAATGTTGAATAGCCCGTCAAATCGGATAGTATTATAATGCAATTCATTTTTACTGAGTACCAGTGACCAACCATAAAATGTGCGTAGTACGGGCTCTTTTTTTATATCTAAACAGATCTCTAATGAATCAAAAAAGAATGATGTTTCTGTTGAACGCAATGGTCTGAAATAAGGCCCTAAATCAGTGAACATTTGAAATATAATTTTGCGAGTTGGACTTTTTATTTGTGTCGTTGTCATAATAAGTCGCCTGTTTATCAATATTATTTATTAAGTAATGCCAATTACATTAAGTATGTCATCTCAATCTTACGCAGAAAATAGCTTAATTCAAGACTTAAGTTGATGTAAATGGCTGTTCCCTTTACAAAACGTACAACACCGAAGTAAATTATTCTAAGCAGTAAAATAGAAAAGCTATTTATTGTCATTGGTTTAAGATGCATTTAGACCAATAGCAATAAATTTGTTATCAAATATTACAATAAGAAATTGTCTTCTTTTTAGAAAGGTAAAGTACATAACTTAGGACAAACGGAGAAAAAATTTCTGTTTGTCTCAATGTACAATATTTAAACACAAATTAGCTTTAATTGATATTAGTAAATGAATTATTAGCAACTATTATCCTTAATATTTTATAACAACTTGATTCATAATCTTATTTTATTCATATACAGAATTGTAAAATTATAGTTTATTTTATATTAGTATGCAATGACAACACTTTCGCCAAAATGAAAGATAACCGATGTTGGCCAGTTTTTAGCCTGTAAGTTATTGATTCATATAGAACGGAGAACTCTATTTTGAGCTTAAATCAAAATTGACGAAGGTATTGAATGATAGTTAGCTGGTTAAAAAAATTACAAGATCAGCATTTACTATTTAAGATATTTTGTTAACCATTCTGCAGAATAGTTGAGAGATTGTAAATAAGATTCAAAAATAGAATTTTTGTCTATAATATGTGCTTCTCCTTGACTGCTTGAGTTTGCGATGAGCTGAAGATCTTTATAATTGCACAAAATATCATTTTTATGGCCAATACTTAATAAAGGTGTTTTAATTTTGCTCCTAAAAAGGAGCCCCTGCTTGACCAATGAAAATGGAACACATTGTTGGAATAACGTTGCTGCATCAGAATTGGTGAGTTGCATACGAGATGCAATACAGTCTAAAAACATTGGTGGTAGTTTTTGAAAGTTTTCATATTCACCAAAAATACTGGCAACAGGAGGTCCTAGAGCAACAACCGACTTCACTATTTTCGGTTCAAGAAATGCGAGGCGTGTCGATATATTTCCGCCAAATCTTATCCCCATCAAGGCAATCTTATCATGATCAATCCAAGGTACATTTTTAATGTGTTCAACAAGTGCTTGATGGAGATTAGAAGAATCTTGCTCTAACTTCACATGAGAAGAAAATCCGATACCAGGCAAATCAATGGTTAGCATGGCAATGCCTGCTGGCGCTAAATGCTCTTCAAACATTTTTAAGAAATCACACTGCAACGCTTCAATACCACCACTGACAATAGCAACCGAATGAATTTGAGTATCATCTGGTAGGTGTAACAAACAGGTGATATCTTTTTTTTGAAATTTAAATTTGAATTCTTTTAACAATGCATTGTCGTTATATTCAAATGATTTTCTATAACTACTAAATGCCATAACCTGTGCTTGGATACTAAGCTCATCGGTTTTTAAATGCGGATAACTGGCAATGCTATAAAACTGTGATGAGGTGTAATAACTTTTTTTTGCTTTTTCATTCTCGCCATTTTTGGCAAATATAACACCTTGTTTTTGATGCTTCATTCCTCGTTGGATCCATTCATATGACCAGTTTCCTGAATGAAAATCGATCACAGAATCAAGCAAGCATTCATCAGTTCTCTTATTTTTAGAGGCTGCAATTTTTGCCAAAATTTCATAGCACTCAAGCAGCTCTACACCTTGCCAAGCCCACTGCATGAATTTTAATATGCGATACCAACCTTCTTTTTCATTACCCTCCATAATATCATTATCGATGATATGCTTTTTTTTTGTTGAGGAATTATGGATGATAGATGAGGTTTCTTGTACCTTGTACTTGTAAGAGAAAAGTCTTTCCGATAAGTTTTTTGACATCAGTAATACTACCATTCATTAAGGATAAATATGATACAGAATAACGACAATGCCAAAAAATCGCAAACAATGCCACTTTTTCGCCATGCTTTTCGACCTTTTTTTTAGGTGGTACAATTTTTGCGGTGCTGAACATGTTTTTATGGGACTTGTTTTATCTGGGCAAATTTCAATAATATCAATGATTCCTACGACTTTATGGCATGCGCATGAAATGTTATTTGGTTTTATCGGCGCTATTATTTTGGTTTTTTTGCTTACTGCTGTACAAAATTGGACAGGAAATCCATGTATTAAAGGCCCAACACTGGCTTTCATTTTTATAACTTGGTTACTGGCTCGTATTGCTATGTTTGCTTTCCCTCCTAAATTCTTTTGGTTGACCATGATTTTTTAGTTGACCTGGATGCCACTAGCTGCAATTGCATTTTCTGTCACAATCATTCAAGCTAAACAATGTCGAAATTTATTTTTCGTTCCGTTATTGTTTGTCATGTCTAGTCTTAATGCTGCGTCACTTTATGGACTGAAACATAACAACTACCTTTTAAGTCAGCATACGATTTGGTCGATGTTATTTATAGTTTTTTTATTTTCGCAGTAATGGCGGGACGTGTTATTCCTTTTTTCACATCTAAAGGTACTAATACCAATAAAGTACATCCAATTTTAATATTAGAATATATTTCACTTACATAACTTGTGGTGCTTGGTGTTTTAATATGGTTTCCAAATTTAATGCGCGCATCAGGTGTTATTGCCTTAATTGGTGGCTGTGCAAATATATTTAGCCTATTACGCTGGAAACCTATGACAACTTTGTCTGTGGCATTACTTTGGTCATTACATTTGAGTTATTTGTTGTTGTCTTTCGGGTTGATAGTCTATGAAATCGCATTATTTGTGCCAGTATTTAATGCAATAACAATGATTAATTTAACGGCAATAGGTGGTATTTCGGGGGTAATTTTAGCGATGATAAGCCGCGTTTCGTTAGGGCATACAGGACGCAGATTAACCACATCAAAATGGATGATCTTAGCATTTGTTACACTCCCTTGCGCTGCGGTGGTACGTGTGTTATTCGCTACGTTGATGCCTCACCTTCTCTTAATGACATATTGGATAACAGGCTTTATTCTATTTATTTTGTTTTATGCGAAAATGTTAGTAACTCCTAGGATCGATAAAAAAACAGGTTAGTACAATATATGGTTCTCGCTCAGCGTGATAATACCAATGACATTAATAATACCTTCTGCAAAATGAGAGATAATTTATTGTGTTGTAAAAAGAAGTGAGCATTTTATCAGACGTCAACTACCTT
>JAGLDN010000390.1 GCA_023145575.1 Psychromonas sp. | reverse complement strand
TCAAATTCTTCTTCAAGTGCCATAACAAGTTCAACTGTATCAAGAGAATCTGCGCCTAAATCATCAACAAAAGAAGCTGCGTTAACAACTTCATCTAGTTGAACGCCTAACTGCTCAACAATAATACTTTTTACACGTTCTTCAATATTGCTCATTTTTATTTCCTTTGATGAATACGCTTTTGCGTAATTAGCGATAGTCTATGCTATCACGATTTATTTTCAAGTATTTTAGCACAGATTTGACCAGTGCCAATTATTTTTTGGTAATTAGAACTCAAATATTCGCTTAAACCATGTACATGCCACCATTCACATGAATAGTCTCGCCTGTAATATATGCAGCACCTTCAGACGCTAAAAATACAACAGTTGCTGCAATTTCTTTTGGATCGCCTAAACGTCCAGCGGGCACATTTGCCAGTGTATTTGCGCGTTGCTCATCATTCAATGCTTTCGTCATATCTGTCTCAATAAAGCCTGGAGACACCGTATTTACTGTAATGCCACGACTCGCAACTTCACGCGCTAATGACTTCGTGAAGCCAATCACCCCCGCTTTTGCCGCTGCATAGTTTGCTTGGCCTGCATTACCCATTGTACCTACTACAGAGCCAACATTGATGATACGTCCAACACGTTTTTTCATCATTGGACGCATGGCAGCTTTACTCATTTTGAAAATAGGTGTTAGATTTGTCTCTATAATATCGTTCCACTCATCATCTTTCATGCGCATTAATAAATTATCACGTGTGATACCTGCATTGTTTACCAATACATCAACACTGCCATGATCTTTTTTAATTGTCTCAAATAATGCTGCAATTGAGTCATTATCAGTTACATTTAAGACGAAGCCTTTTCCTGCATCGCCTAAGTAATCAGAAATAGCTTGCGCGCCTTTTTCACTGGTTGCAGTACCAAGAACCGTCGCACCTAGCGAAACAAACTGATCTGCAATCGCACGGCCAATACCACGACTTGCACCTGTTATTAATACAACTTGATCTTTCATAATAAATTTACTCCCCTTTTACGGCGTTTAGTGATGTTTCTAAGCTCGCACAATCATTAATGAATTGCGCAGTAAAGCTTTTATCGATACGTCGAACAAGACCACTTAATACTTTTCCAGGCCCAGCTTCAACTTGTAGTGTAATGCCTTCTTTCGCCATTTTTTCAATAATTTCGGTCCAACGTACAGGACAAAATAGTTGGCGAACAAGTGCATCTTTAATTTTTATCGGATCTGATTCAATAGCGACATCAACATTATTAATAACATCAACTAAAGGCGTTTTAAATTCAACACTTTCAAGTGCAATCGCTAATTTTTCAGCAGCTGGTTTCATTAAGGCACAATGAGACGGCACGCTAACAGGTAATGGTAAAACGCGTTTAGCACCCGCTTCTTTGAGCAATACGCCCGCACGTTCAACAGCTTCTTTATTGCCTGCAATCACCGTTTGACCAGGGGAATTAAAGTTAACAGGCGAAACAACTTGCCCTTCTGCGCCTTGCTCGCAGCACGTCGCGATAGTCTCGTTATCTAAACCGATAATTGCTGACATTGCGCCTGTTCCAGCTGGCACAGCATCTTGCATTAACTGACCGCGTAGTGCTACTAGCTTAATGGCATCCTGAAAGTCAATCACGCCAGCACAAACCAGTGCTGAATATTCACCTAAACTATGCCCTGCGATTAATGTTGGTTTTTCACCGCCTTTCTCAAGCCAAACGCGCCAAATAGCAACAGATGCAGCAAGCAGTGCAGGTTGTGTTTTATCTGTTTGATTGAGATCTTCGCTTGGGCCTTTTTGCACAAGCGACCAAAGGTCATAGCCTAAAACATCACTTGCTTGCTGATAGGTATCAGTAACAATTGAAAAGTTTTCCGCTAAATTTGCAAGCATTGCAACACTTTGTGAGCCCTGACCTGGAAAAGCAAATGTAAAGTTTGTCATTTTTAAATCCTAAATAATTAATGTTAAATTCTGAACCCTCGCGAGCCGATTTATCACATACGAATTAACGCACTACCCCAAACAAATCCACCACCGAATGCTTCAAGCATAACAAGCTGTCCAGGCTTAATTTTTCCTTCTCGAATTCCTTGATCAAATGCAAGTGGCACAGAAGCCGCTGAGGTATTACCTTGAAGTTCAAGCGTTAGCATCACCTGATCCATCGACATGCCTAATTTTTTAGCCGTTGCAGTAATAATTCGCGCGTTTGCTTGATGTGGCACAAGCCAATCTAAATCGTTTTTATCCAAATTGTTTTTTTCAAGTGTTTCAACAACAAGCGCGCTGAGTTTACGCACCGCGACTTTGAAAACATCATTACCAGCCATTGATAAATAAGCACTGTTTAATGATTCAATATCACCGTGGGCAACGTTTGGTAGTTTTAATAAATCACCATAGCGACCATCAGCAGAAATATGCGTAGAAATAATACCTTCTTCAGTTGTTGCCTGAAGGATCGCAGCGCCCGCACCGTCACCAAATAAGATAATGGTTGATCGATCTGTTGGATCACAGGTTTTAGCTAAACGATCGGCCCCAATCACCAAAACCGTTTTTGATGCGCCGGACTTAATAAAATTATCAGCCGTACTTAATGCATAAATAAAACCAGAACAGGCCGCTGCCATATCAAACGCTGGAATATTATGATTACCGAGATTATTTTGAATTTCACAGGCTGAAGATGGGAATGCATGAGTGCTCGTCGATGTCGCAACAATAATTAAATCTAAATCAGCAGCTGTAATATTGGC
>JAGLDN010000039.1 GCA_023145575.1 Psychromonas sp. | reverse complement strand
AAAGATCAACAGCCCCTAATGTATAGGATAATTTATTTGCTAGGCTTCGATAATTACGCAAACAAATAGCAGATAGAGAAGACAAAGCAACTTATGTGATATTTGTCGATCGTGCCTTATCTGAAATGTGTGACCTGATGCCGATAAATTTTCGTAAATATTTAAATATAAATGGTTGGGGGGTAGGTAAAACTTTAAAGATATGGCGTTGTATTTTTAGCGGTGATCAAAGAATTTGATGGCACTAACTCAGCATTTATTTTGAAATGTAAAGTACATGGGCACATTGAGTAGTTATATCAATTAGAGTAAATGGCTCTTCTATTCTACTGCTTAAAATAACTTTTTTACGTGTTGTTAGTTTCGTAAATGAAACAGACGTTTACATCAACTTGCGCCTTGAATTAGTTTGTTTTTTCTGTATGAAATTTAGATTACATACTCAATGTATTTGTATTACAAAAATTTAATAACTTCAATCAATGAGAGGCTAAAATGAATAAATTGCTCATTAAAAATGCAAGTGTTGTAACTAATGATACCGTTTTAACAGCGACAAGTGTTCTTGTTTGCAATAGTAAAATACTGCAGATTTCTCCACATATTGAATGTGCAGATGCAACGGTTATTGATGCACAAGGCAAGGTGCTATTACCTGGCTTTATTGATGTACATACACATGGTGGCGTGGGTGTTGATTTTATGAATGCAGATCCGTTGGGTAATACTAAAGTTGCAGAGTTTTTTGCAACCAAAGGTACAACTTCTTTCCTCGCGACAACATTAACAAGCAGCAAAGAAAATCTAATTAAGGCGCTAAAAGCTGTCGGTGACGCCCAAGAAATGGAACACAAAGGAGCTGAAATAATTGGTGTACATATGGAGGGACCTTTTTTCAATTTGGATTATAAAGGCGCACAAAACCCAGATTTTATTAGTAATCCTACTATTGAAGATATTAAGGATTATATCGCAGTTAAACCTAATTTGATAAAAATGATGTCACTTGCACCTGAGCAAGAGGGCGCATTAGAAGCCATCGAATATATGACAAATCGCGGAATTATTTGTTCTGCGGGACACTCGGGTGCAACATATTGTCAAGTTTGCGCGGCAGTTAAAAATGGTCTAACACACGCCACACATACCTTTAACGGCATGTCACCTTTGCATCATCGAGAGCCTGGCATGGTGGGCGCTATCATGTTAGAAGATAAAATCTATGCAGAAGCTATTTTTGATGCGATTCATTTAAATCCTAAAATTGTTGAGCTACTGATCAAGGTAAAAGGGATCGATAAAGTTATTTTAATTACCGATTCAATGCAAGCGGTCGGCCTTGAAGATGGTCGTTATGATTTAGGGGGGCTTGAGGTTGATGTTAAAGATGGCGCAGCACGCTTGCTTGATGGCACATTAGCTGGAAGTTGTCTGACAATGGACAAAGCACTGCAAAATACTGTTAAATATCTTGAACTGCCATTATGGGATATTGCAAAGTTAATGAGTCGTAACGCGGCATCTGAATTAGGCATCAATAAAGGTGAAATTAAAGTAGGTTTAGATGCTGACATGGTATTAATTGATAATAAGTTTTCAATTACAAACACGATAGTTGCTGGCATTGAAGTTTATACTCATGTGACGCAAAAATGAAACATCAGACTAGCACTAGATGATCAGAATTAGGCTTAACATTTCAGTTATCAACGATTAGCTACGCTAATAATTTTTCGGTTGAATTAACGGAAAGATGTTAATTATTTTATGGTTGCTCCCTTTTCGATTGTTGTAACTTATGGTCGCCTTGTTTTCATAATAAGCTGAGCTGGTGCGCCAACGACCAAGGCTACTTGTATCAATCAATAAAGTTATTAAACTTCAACTTAGAGCTAATCGTTAAGGATTAAAGTTTTTATTTTAATCATCGTGAAGGTAATTTTATGCCCCGTTTCTTGTCTCAATTTGCCGAACTGACGTTGCATTTCAAAGTGACATGACTATAAGCAGTCCTCATAGCATAAAACAAAAGGCGGCTTGGTAATAATAAAAATTTTAGCATTAGGTGTTGATTGCTGGCATATTAATTAAGTATCAATTAAAGTACATATTGATTAAATGGGCTTGTCTTTTTTGTGTTTTGGCTTGTAATGTTCAATAAAAGGGTTATAGTTATTTTTTTCAATGTTAGACAATTATCAATTTCCCCCTAGTGGGCTTTAGGCAACGCGTTATTGCCATTATCTCTGGAGTTATTATGAAATCATTTTTGTTTTTAATTTTATCTTTTTTAGCTTTTTATTCTTTCGGACAACAAAAATACGTATGTAAAAGTGGAAATACACAACGGATTGTAGAAGTTGTATATAAACATCCAGATAGCAAAGTCCCATGCGAGGTCAGATATACTAAACCTAATAGTCACAAAGTTTTATGGCATGCTGAAAATAAAGTTGGCTATTGTGAAAGTAAAGCTAAAGCGTTTGTTAAAAAGTTAACTAATTTTGGATTGACTTGTTCAAGTGTAACAAATGATAAGGCAGTAAAAGTACATAAATCTATTGCGAAGGATGCTTAGCCGCTAACTCCTTAATAAGAACAAAATTTACCAAAAGAAAGGATATATAACCGTTACGCCGCGAGTGGTAGTATATGTTTGATCATCATTTCTAATGATGTTTAGTATAATATCACTTTTCATTCCCCATTATTTAACTGAATTAAATTGCTTCGCAAGGCTAATTGACGAAGAGTTAATAAATAAATAGTTTCAATCTAACTTTTTACTTGAATATTATCAAAAATGCTAACTAAATGTGAGATATCTCCCAGGATCTTTGTAAATTGCGATGGTAAGGCATACTGTTATGAACTTAGTAACAAATGTAAAAACATTTAAAGCCAGTATGCGAAGAAAATTAAAAAAGGCCTATCGAAATGTAGAATACACTAAGAATGTCCTTATAGTGCGGGACCTTTCATGATTTCGCCCTGAATTGCTTCTGACGTATTCATCGTGGATCAGTTTTAAGTCTGTAGATTTAGGTCAATATTGCCGCAACAGTCCATTGGTATGTTCATGATATCCATCCACCATGAGCGGTACGGAACTGCAAAAAAATAATCACATTCAAGCTTTTTAAGAAAATTCGTTATGATTAGAAATTCCTTACCGTTATTAGTTGTAATTGTTAACACCAAGTCGTTAAATGGAGCTATTAATTCAACCGTTGTATCAATTACTGCTAAAGCCTATCAGACGTCAACTACCTTGG
>JAGLDN010000389.1 GCA_023145575.1 Psychromonas sp. | reverse complement strand
TGAAAGATCAACAGCCCCTAGTGTAAATGGTATTTCTAAACAAAATAAATGGACTGAAATTACTCCTGATAAATATCATGATTGGATTAATCAACGTGATGAAAGCTTTTATGAGCATTCTGTTATGGGTAATAAAGATTCTAAGTCTGATGAAATTGGTTTTTTTAACAGTTACTCAAGAGGTGTCGCAACTAGTCGAGATGCTTGGTGTTGGAATTATTCACGTAAGATTACTAACTCAAATATGACTAAAATGGTTGAGTTTTATAACTCTGAAGTTCAAAAAAGTTTAAATCTAAGTTATACAGGAAAAGTAAATGACTTTATTAATAATGATGCTACTAAAATAAGTTGGAATCGAAGTCTGAAAAATGACTTCACCAAACAAAAAACACCTGAATTTGATAACAAAAAGATTGTTAAAGGTTTATATAGACCATTTACCAAGGCTTGGATTTATTTTGACAAAAACTTTAATGATATGATTTACCAAATCCCAAAACTATTTCCTAATTATACAAGTGAAAACAAGATTATTTATATTAGTGGTTCAGGTAGTAGTGGAAAAAGGTTTTCTGCTTTAATGAGTGAGAATCTCCCTGATTTAAATATGCAGCACTCAGGAGGCCAAGGTTTTCCTCTTTATTTATATAATGATTCTAAGTCGGATGGTTTGACGGATATTATTTTAAATAAAGCTATGACCTCATATCCGAACGAAAATATAACTAAAGAGGATATTTTCTTTTATGTTTACGGAATATTGCATTCTGAAGATTACTTTTTAAAATATGGCGAGAATTTAAGTAAAACGTTGCCTCGTGTACCCTTTGTAAAAAGTGAAAAAGACTTTTTTCTCTTTTCAATTGCTGGTCGCGAATTAGCAGAGTTACATCTAAACTATGAGACAATGGAGTGTTATCCAGTCACGCTCGAAACTGGTGGGAAGTCCATAACAGAATTTGAAAATGAAGATTACTATGTAACCAAAATGAAATATGCCAAAAACGGTAAGGATAAAGACTTAACAACTGTTATTTATAATAACCAAATCACCATCAAAAATATTCCAGTTGAAGCCTATGAATACATTGTTAACGGTAAACCTGCACTAGATTGGGTAATGGAACGTCAAGGCGTTTCTACTGATAAAAAGTCACAAATAACGAATGATGCTAATGATTGGGCAATTGAAACGATGGGTAATGCTAAATACCCATTAGAGCTATTCCAACGTGTTATCACAGTAAGTCTTGAAACCATGAAAATAGTGAAAAGCTTACCGAAGTTAGATATTTAAGGTGTTAGATAATGCAAAAGAGCCCTAGGGCTAACTTACATGGCATGTTGAGGTTGATCAAAGCGTCAAAGGATCCATTGACTCCTTTTTTTAATCACTAGCAAATTCACTAGAGTCAATTATTGAGCGTCAAAGTACACAACAATAAGTTATTGAGATCGAATTTCATTTCAATGACTAATATGATGATACTAAACGACTAGACTTTATAACGATTACAGACAGCGGTGCAGGTTTTAATACTCAGTCTTATACTCGTTTTAATGAGTTACTTGATACTAGCAAAGGCTATAGAAACAGAGGCTCCGGTAGGCTTCAATGCTTCCATCGTTTTAGTGAAATGGTTGTCGAGAGTAACTACAAAGAATTGAACAACTGGAAAACAAGAAAATTTAAATGTAATCGTGAAAATTTTATATATGCTGACTCTTGTGATGATACAAATGATGAAGTATTTAAAACGATAATCACCTTACAGGGTCTATGCTCCAATAAACAGGATGATACTTTTTTTCTTCACTTACATTAACCAGTTTTACTTCGGTAATCAAAGCACAAAAATCAGTTAATTAAACCTTGATCTGGCATGCTAACTAAAGATGGGTAAAGGATATTTACATCACATGGGTAGATTTATTAGAAAAGGCACGTTATGTTTTATAGCAACAACAAACGACTTATATTAGAACTCATCACATTGATTGCACTGACTTTTATAGTCTACTTATTTGAGCCTAAATCTAGCCTGTATTTAGCATATTATCATAGTAGTATTGCAAGGTTAGAAGTTTGGCGTTTTTTTACCGCAAGTTTCTGTCATACAAATTTCAACCATTTTTTAATGAATGTGATAGGACTCACGATCACCCCATTTTTGTTTCTTGAAACTTATCAAAAATTTCCCCTTTGGCCTCTGATTTTATTTAATAGCCTGTTTATTGGTTTAGCCATTTTTTTTATAGATCCGACCATTCTAAGCTATGTCGGATTATCGGGCGTTCTTCATGGATTATTCAGCTACGGGGTAATGAATGATATTGCCCGGAAAGATAAATGGGGCTGGATTTTAGGGTTTGGTATAGTTACAAAAGTCGTGTATGAACAATGCTTTGGAGCAGCACAAGTCACAATTGAAGAAATTAATGCCCCTGTTCTAATTAATGCACATCTCTACGGTGTCATTGCTGGCATATTGTTTTATCTTATTTTATTAATTAAAAATTATAACTTCAATCGGTGATTTCGCTCATAAATAAGCGAACCAGCTAATATTAATTATATGCCCATCGGACGTAAAGATGTAATATCCAGCATCAGTTTGGATACCAGAAGAATGCACAACATGAGTTAATCGTTATTCTCTTTTCGAATGTTGTAACTCAAGACTGATTTTCAAGCTAAAACCCACAGTACAAGACAACTTGAACCAATTATCAAAGTGCTAAGATTTCTATGGAGAAAAAATTAACCTCATAACGCAAGAGCAAATATACTGAAGAAAATGACAATTAAATCAATCTAAACAAATCCAATGATTGCATTTTTATAAAAGTTTGTTGGGTGACTTCTAACAAGCTTAGTTGCAATTGAAAATCACTGATTGCCGATGCCATATCAAGATCTTCAAGCTTTGAAAGTGTTTTTTGATTGGTCAGTGAAAAATCTAGTGTCGCTTCACGTTGATTTTCAATTGTTCGCATTCGTGCACCTACACTGGTTCTTATTTGAGAGATATTTGCCATAGCATTATCAATCTGTGAAAGAGACATGTTAAGGCGCATTTCTCTTTGCGCAGAAAAAACTGATTGACTTCCTTTAATGCGTAATGCATCAATGGCACCTTGAATGGTCGAAAATATATCCTCATTTTCACTTTTTGTTAAGGAAAAAGTATCGCCATCATGTACATCTCCTTTAAGCATGGTTTTCAAACCATTAAATTCAATAGACTGCCCTTCTGTGTAGTCTATTGGCGCCTGATAATGAGTAAGTTTGTAAATATCAGTAACGACTGGCATGCCTTTAATCTCGACACTAATACCATCAACCGTCACTGTTTGTAAGCCTTGTGATGGATCAAAAGTTGGCAAGGCTGCCTGCCCGTTAATTGAAATATCAAATCCCGCACCATTAGCAATAAATTGAATATCAACATTACTATCAGTATTTGGATATGTACTGCCTGGAAGGACATTATTTATGTTCGGATCGTTTAAATCAATTTGGGATATTTTAAGGCTTGCGCTACCCGTTATTGCGGAATCATTAATGCCATAAACCGAGTATTGCGCTTGCGAAGTGCCTGATTTGTTAATTGCTATCGTAAAATTTTCTTCTGCAAACGATGCAGCGAGGTCTCTATCTATTACTGAACCTGCATCAATGGCTCCAGATCCAGTATTTGAATTCCCACCTTCGGCAAGATAAATGCCGTTTCCATTAGGAATATCAGTAAAAATAGACGATCCAGAATCATTTACCTTGACCGAAACGCCAGTGCCAATTTGAAAGGAGTTACTGCCGTCATTACCATGGTATTCGATGCTTCCAAATTCATTTTTTTGGAAAGGTTTTGTATCAACTTCATACCCAGCAAAGATGTATTGACTACTTCCATCTCTTGTATTTGCAACGCCAATTAATTCCTCTCGTAAACCTTCAAGCTCCATTGCATTCGCTTCTCGTGCTTCTGCATTTAATGTTCCATTTCCTGAAGATACAGTTAATTCTCGTACCCGTTGCAAAATGTTGGTGACTTGTCCTAGTGCGGTGTCTTCAATGGCATTAGCTGATTGTGCCTTGTGTCCATTGTTTATATTTTGAGTATTAATAGAAAGTTGTTGTTTTAGACGTTGAATTGCAGCCATTGCGACAGGATCATCTGCACCACTTATCACTCGTTTTTGTGTTGATAAATGCAAATTTTGTTGGCTCAACTTACTTTGCTGAGCCATAATACTTGTTGTGTTACGCTGAAAAAAAACTTGACTTGAAATACGCATGATGATTGCCTCTTAAGTAACGGCTAATTAATTTATTCACTCCTAAATATTAAGCAATTTATATTCCAAATTATCGAGATGCCTGTAAAATAGTATTAAATATTTCATTCGCTACACTGATAATTCGTGCCGCTGCCCCATAATGTTGCTGATATTTTAACAAATTAGCAGCTTCTTCATCCAGATTTACACCAACCGCATTTTGTAATCGTTCAAAAGACTGATTTTTTAAGATCTGAGTTGATTGCATAGCAATATCGGCATTTGCCGTTTTAGCACCTTGTTTCGACACGATACTGCTATAAAGATCTTGAAATGTTAATTTATTTCCTCCCATTATTTTTTTGGTTTGCAAGTCTGACATTCCAACCATATTTCGATTATCGCCATCTCCAGTTTCATTAAAATTAAGGGTAAATTTATCACCATCTGAAAACGCGCCTGAAACAAGTTCTATTTCAACGCCAGCATAATTAATAAACCCTTTCCCTGTTCGCATATCAACCGATAAAGCCGAACTGCCAAGGACATTGATATTGTTTGAATCGAAAATCTGATAAGTAGTATTTCCGTTCGCATCAACATTAAATTCAAAAGTAATTGGCTGATCTTTTTTAACATAAGAGCTATCTAAACGATCTACAATCTTGCTCACCCTAACTTGTGTAGTGCCTAAGTTACTTGTATTCAATACTAGCTTTACTTCAGCATCTGCAGCCGCAATTAATTCTGGCTTGATCATTACAACCTTGGTTTGTTCCGCTGCCATGCGAGTTGGTCTCAAGATAAATGACTTTCCTGTCTCCAGATTGCTAATATTATCTAACCCGAGACTAATACCTGAATTAGGCAACGAAACTCGCAAAGATTGCGTGGTATCATGTAAAACAGTTTGCACCTTCCCAGTAGTCACATTAGTAATGCGCAGTTCTAGACTTCCACTTATATCATCATAATTAGTCACTGTTAAATCAAATTCATCTGCAGATAATTGGCTTATATCATCAATTCGCACACTTAAATTCACTGCATTTGATAACCCATCATTTTGTATTAATACCCGCTCTTTCATTGCTGATACCGAGTTAATATCATTAAAAATATCCTCTCCAATGTTTCCTTCAAGTGTTTGTCCTGATTTTTGGTACTCATTAATCGCATGTGTTAACCCGATAACATTTTGCCCTAGTTGATTAAATGATCGCTCTACACCATTTAAACGAGCATCAAACAAAGCTGAAATTCTACCGCCTAATTGAGCTCCATTTATCCTAGCTAACTTTCCGTCAGCGCTAAGTGCAAGCTCTATTCTAGTTGGATCTGCAACACCGGGCACACTAACAACACTCAAAGATTCCCCCCCCATCACCAATGCTTGCCCACTGCCAATATAAATATTAACCATCCCCTTATCCGCAGGTAATACAGAAACATTGGCATATTCACTCAGTGAGTTGATGAGTTGATCCCGAGTATCTAACAAATCATTTGAATTACTTTGGCCACCACCTCCATAAACGGCAGAAATTTGCATATTAACTTCGGCTAAATTATTTGCTAATACAGTCATTGTTTGCGCTGAGTCACTAATATCGTGATTAATTGCGCTGTATTGAATATCTAAATTTTCATAAAGACGATTATATTGGCTCGCCATATTCTTAGCCGATTCAAGGAAGCCAATACGAGATTCTATTAAATTAGGATTAGTTGCTACAACATTCATTGAGTTAAAAAAAGTCAAGACAGGCTTGGTCGCTGATGTATACTCATTTGAAAGCAGTTGGTCTATTTGATTATTTTGCTCAAAAGATACTCGTGTATTACTTGATAGCGACGTATTCATTATATTTTCATTAAAAGCAAATTGATTGTAGGCACGTGAAATCCCATGGACCAATGAACCATTCCCCACAAAATAATTTCCTGTCCTCCCTGCCTGCGCAGCGTGAATCTCTGCGGTTTGCCGTGAATACCCCTCTGTATTGACGTTGGCAACATTATGCCCTGTTGTTGTAAGACTTGCTTGCGCAGAATAAACGCCTGATAAACCAATTTGAAAAAGATCTGCCATTAGAATTCACCTCGTTTAATGGTTAATTGAAAAGAGCTTCCTTTCATAATCTGTTTGATTTTTTCAGCATATTGAGGATCAGTTGCATACCCAGCTTTTTGTAACTCTTCAACATAACGCTCTGCGTTTTCTCCCTGTTTAAGTGCTTCAGCATAACGCTGATTTTGTTTAATAAAAGATTGATAATCATTAAAACTTTGCGATATATTATCGTAGGCACGAAAACGTGATTTACGCTCAACCCCTATACCGTTTTCAATTTCCAAGCTATTTTTAGAAATATTATCACCTTGCCATCCCTCATCGGCTTTAATATTAAACAAGTTAAAACTGCTTCTGTGATTGTTCGCTGAGATAACTTTTTTACCCCAGCCCGTTTCAAGTGCAGATTGAGCAATTAATGCCGCAGGTGATACCCCTAATACCTTTGCCGCTTTTTTAGCATAAGGCAATAATGTATCAATAAATGATTGCTTATCTTTAAACATTAATATTTTATTTTCAGATTTCTCAGCAACACTAGCAACTGTTTGGTCTTGCTTATTAAAATCATCAGCAAGCTTTATTTTAATGAAATCCATCATGCTAGATTGTTCCACACCTGGCATAACTAATTTATCTGGATTAATTTCTTTTGGTGTTATCATTGATGTAGGATCAAGCTGATTTACAAGTGCATCTGCTAAGCCTAATGCACCATGCCGACTAATATCTAAGGCAAGTTGTTTGTCTTGCATATCGGTATAAAATTTCGTTTGTTTATTATTGAATGGGCTATCTGTTTCAAATGCTTCATTAGCTTGACGCATTGATTTAATCAGCATGGTAGCAAACATTGCTTCAAACTGATTGGCAACCTCTCGAATCGATTCTTTTTCATTATTTAATGCTTTTTTACGTAATTGATCAAGCGAGTTTAAATCAAAATAATTGCTTGCTTCTGTCACTCTGTAATCAGTCATTACTCACCCTGTCATATAAAATACTCTATAAATGATAAGCAAAATTAGTGCCACATAAGAAGACTGCATATTCAGGTCCATTATTTTTAAATTTTAAAATCTTAAAATATAATGGCGGGTATATACCATGTGACGTAAATAGGCTTTGTTTTTTGAATAAAGTTTGGGAGACAACAACGTTATGACACTTTTACATTCGCTCAGCTAAATTAAGTGGCAAGTATTTTTCTGCACAGAAAACGAATTTCGTTAACGAGATACAGGTACATTGAAAAATTGATCACGCATTTAATAATGAGGACACTCGAAGAATTAAACGAAAGAATTAAACTGAATCCTTACAGTAATTAGGTATATACCATGTGACGTAAAATTGCTTTGTCGGGCTTTAGAGCGGACATCAAAGCAAGGGGTAACAACAGGTCTATCAACGATTTGCGATGCTAATAGTTTAGCAGTCACATTAACGAAGATATATTAATGATTTATTGGTTTCTCCATTTTCGAATGTTATAAAGAAGCAGTGCTTTATTTCATAACAACCGAATACCGTGGCAACTATCAGCAATCTACGTAATGATAAAATCTTGCCATACAACAACTAGTTAAAAATTAAAGTCTTTATTTTAATTTGACCTTTAATGATTAACGTAACTACCACATCAGAGGGCTATTATATACCTATCAGCTTGGCACCATTTACCTTGCTGACTTTGCATTTTAAATTATCTCAGGTATATACACTTTTAGCTATAGTAAAACAATTACGATCATTAACCGTATTTATGAGATAAATTTACTAAGATTCTTCAAAGATAGAAAGCAATTGATTCTTTCATTGAAAAAAGAATGGTGCGGAAAGAGAGACTTGAACTCTCACATCTTACGATACTAGAACCTAAATCTAGCGCGTCTACCAATTCCGCCATTTCCGCAACGAATGTGGTTGGGATAAGAGGATTTGAACCTCTGAATGCCGAGATCAAAACCCGGTGCCTTACCGCTTGGCGATATCCCAGTTGCTATATTAAAAGTTTATTTCTCTGTAGTACTAATCATGAATGTGGTTGGGATAAGAGGATTTGAACCTCTGAATGCCGAGATCAAAACCCGGTGCCTTACCGCTTGGCGATATCCCAGTTGCTATTTATATTTAAATAGTTAGTGACCTAAGGTAATTTTTTCATAAAAAAAGAGTGGTGCGGAAAGAGAGACTCGAACTCTCACACCTTACGATACTAGAACCTAAATCTAGCGCGTCTACCAATTCCGCCACTTCCGCACAAAAGTAAAGTAAATGGTGGCTACACCGAGATTTGAACTTGGGACCCCATCATTATGAG
>JAGLDN010000388.1 GCA_023145575.1 Psychromonas sp. | reverse complement strand
CCAAGGTAGTTGACGTCTGATACGAAGATCGTGACACATCCCCATTCAGCGTAAAGATGGGAGTATACCCTTTATAAAATCCCTATCGAGAGCAACTTAGCGATCCTAGTCAATCCTCATTTTAATTAATCTTAGCTAATTAACAGCGTTTATTATCGAGAGATCAATGTTAGGATTCGCATACGCGAACAATGTAGCTTAATAACTGAGGCACTAAAGATTCATTGAGTGAGACTTCAAATCCACAATATGGTTAAGATCTGCTGGTCGGTAAAAGACTGATTTTAACACCTTGCCTTGACGAATCAATTTCCCACCTAATTGAACATCTTTTGCACATTTTGCAACGACAAAGCCATCTTTGACTCTATCAACGAGTTCAACACCTTGTTTTGCATAAAACAATCGTGTTGCTTGATATTCTTTTTGATTACGACAGACTTTACTCATATTGCTTGAATGCACTTCATCCCAACACGATAAAAAGTCTATGTCACGACATTTTGCAACATTTAAAAAGAGATCGATTAAATAGCTAATTGCTATATTATCCTCAACTTTTTTATTTCCAAGATGCACCAAACGCCCCATTAAAACATAAACAGAATCGACAATGGCATCTGCCTGTTCTATTTTAGAGTCTGCCTCTGCGAGTTCCGTTAATTCTTCAATAATTAATGAACTGTGTAAATTATCAGCTTTTTCATCAAGGGAAGATACATCTTCACAAGGTAGATCAAATGTTTTGCGAAATTGAATAATATTAGCGTATAGGTAATCATAAATAGTTTGTGTAAGCTGAAATAACTTCATTTTATTTCCTTTATTTTAAATAATTAAGCTAAACTAACAAAATAGGATGAATAAGGAAATAACTACATTGCAAAAATTTAAATTAAAACAAGCAGATAATTTATCTATCAAACTCGTTCATCAATTGAAAAAAAACGAATGTCGACGAATTGATGTTTATTTATCATTGCCAAAAGAGATGGAAGTTAACCAAAAAACCTTACCTGAAACAGAATATTTTAATACCGCAATTAAAGGTCGCAGAATCTATTTTACAGAAGGTTTAGAGTTACCACTTTTACACTCGCGTTTTGTCAGTCGCATGCAACGATCGCCTACTGAATATAAAACCAATCTCAATTTATTTGCCTATCAATATATTGCAGCATTAGAAATAGATACAAATAGAGCATTAAAAATAGATGATAGCGTTGACTTAAATGACTTTTATATTACAGCTGCTGAACTGGTAGATCAATGTTTAACTGTTCTAAACAAGTTTAGATCTAGCGCTCCGAACAATAACAATTTTATCTCTATTTATGAAAATGTGGATAACTATATCTCATGGAAAACTGAACAATCTATTTTGCGTATGATATCAAAAAAATCTCGCAGTAAAGCTTTTGCTGATCAACGTATTGCCATATTAAATATTTGTGCCGCTGAAAATCAATATCGATTGGATAAAGGATATAACAGCTCAATAACCTTAAGCGAACCCAATAGAATCGCAAATAAAATGCGCCTATTGCGCCGTATAATTGAATATAATGTCATTTTTAAAAATGACACCCATGAACTCGGAAAAATACTAAAAAAAGTGGTCACCGGTTTTGCGACCGCTTTAATCATGTGCGTAGTAATCGTTTTAATTATAAAAACTCAAGGCGCATTTAATAACTTAAATACATTTATGATCCTGATATTAGCACTCATATATGGTGTGCGAGAAGTATTCAAAGATGATTTAAAAGTAATGCTATGGCACTGGATACGTAAAGGTAAACCAAAATGGGCAAGAATATTTTTAGATACAACTACTCAGAAAAAAATCGGTACGCAGCGTATTTGGCTTGATTATATATCGTCAAAAAAAATACCAAAGCAGGTCAGGGAATTACTTGCAAGACGTCATACTCAAAATAAACAAAGTGCTGAGTTTCTTCACTATCGTTGCGAAACAAAAGTAGGAAATCAAGATTTTCAAACAGGTTATGATCGTATTGAAGAAACTATTTTATTTAGCTTGAGGCCTTTTGCTCGTTACTTAGAAAGAGGCTCTGATAAACTTTATGAACATAGTTCGCTTTCTGCTAATAAACAAAAAATTCAAAGCACCAACATTGAAAGACGCTATCAAATTAATATCGTTGTCGCTTTTGATCAAGGATATCCAGCTCAACAATTTTCGCGATATCGCATCGTATTAAATCGTTCAGCGATCATTGGAATTACAAAGTCCGAGTCAGTTAAAGAAAAGAAAAAACCAAACCGTCCCTACAGTAAATACTCGAAACTTGCAAGATTATTACGTGTAAAAATAAACAAACGTTAAAAGATAATATACCCATGTTTTTCGCAGCGGTCAATTATTGAGCATTAATTTTCTCGAAATGTTTTAAGAAAGAACTCTTACTCGCAATTACCTATATTTTAGTTCGCTAGGACATTTGATCAGTTTTTTAGGACGCAGTATAATTTCATTTAAAATTCAACAATGTTATAGTAAGCTTACCATGATGATATAGCACTGACAGCAAATAACATCTCAATCTATACCCATCACACCTGAATATACTCATTTCAGGACACCTGAGTGGTTCATATTCAAGGCGCAATGCTCCCTTCGGTAGGGTTAAACAAAAGACTTTAATCCTTTATTGTTATTCACTTTTTGAATATTGCAACGCAAAAGATGATTTACTCAGTTGTCCCCAAAGGGCGAGTTTTAAAGGTGTTATTGATTTTGGCAAGGGAATAACAATTCTCTTCAATCAATGTCTTGCCTCTAAGCTTTTAAATTCTCACTGAAACCTGCATCTTCAGGTGAAATGGATATATAGGTTAAAATAAGTCAATCCTTATTTGTAAAGCGGATCATATCCCACCATGATCCACTGGCATTGATCTGACCTTGTTCATCAAGCGGTGGATATTTAACTCTTTTTTGCCTACATAATTTAGCAAAAGTTGGATGGCCTCCTTCAAATAAAATCCTATGCTGTTGCTCTTTTGATAACATACATTCACCATCATACATACCTGCATTTTGACGCTGTCGTTGCGCTTCATATAAAATTATCGCCGAAGCAACCGATACATTCAACGATTGACACATTCCAACCATTGGAATAATAATATTTCGATCTGCACGCGCAGATGCCACAGCACTAAGACCATACTTTTCTTGTCCTATTAATATAGCCGTAGGTTTCGTGTAATCAACCGCGTGAAAATCAATCGCATCATCGGATAAATTTGCAGCAATGATTTGCATTCCTTGATCACGAAAAGCTTGAATAGCTTGATCGGTAGTATCATGAGAAATAATATCCAGCCAATGCTGACTGCCCATGGCTGTTGTACCTGATATTCGAGATGATTTCGTTTTCCACGTTGCGTGCAGAGCACTAAGTCCAACAGCATCTGATGTTCGAACAATCGCACCCAAGTTATGGGGCTTATGTACCTGCTCTAAAAATACGGTTAACTCCGGTTGGCGGCGATTAAGCATTTGGGTAATACGCGCAAAACGTTCTGGAGACATATTAGTTCACTCATCAAAGCATGATCAATAATGATACTTTAAAATAAGAGCCGAGCAAAGTATATTTATTACCATGATCATGAGAGGATCTTCTTGCTTTTAATTTTTAGTTGTGCATGTAATCAAATGATTTTACACTCTAATAATGTCTAAAATCTATAAATATAATATTTTTTAGAGACCTAGTAAAGATTGAGGTTAACCGTTCAGATGCTAATAACTGACTGGTATTGTTTTTTAAGCATGACCGCAATGGTTGCTGCTAATAGCTTGATTATTTATCAACAAGAAACTGATAAAAAAACAAATGAAAACCCAGTGATGCAGGAGATCATAAAAAAACCTAATAGTTAAAAATTCAGTAATGACAGCCTATGCACTGTCGACACGAAACAGCTAACATAATTTGTGAAGCAGATGTTGATTACGCTCTTCAAATAAAAGATACGCAAAAATCATTACTTTAAGAAACAATTTCCGACTTGCACAAGTCCTCGAGATACATCACTTAAAATAGAGCATTACAGTGATATTAATGGATAGCATGAACGTATAAATGAACGTTATTACGCCCTTGTTCAGCTATCAAATTTGACAGAAGCTTCAGCTTGGGAAGCGCTAAAGCTGTTATTGTAGTAATTCGCAAGCGCACAGTGAAGGGAAAAGGATCAGACAAAAGTTTCATATTATTTAGCTTCTATTGCCGATATTGTAAAAGATATTTCGGGTTATATCATAAATGTATGGCCATAGAAAATAGCCAGCACTGAGTTTCAGATGTTACAGCTAGAGATGATGAATTAAAAATATATGCTCAAGATGGCGCACGAAATTATGTACATTTTAGAAGGGCTTTGTTAAATTTAATGAAAGAAAATCCTTTTAAAGACAGTGTCGCGGGGAAAAGGCAAAAAACAAATTGGCATAAAAATTAAGATCCAAGATATTGTGTGTTTACATTTAATCAATGCATGATCCCGCCTTAGAGTAACCATATAAGAATTGACTTCCTCTCGTTAATTCTACAGAAAATAATTAGTGAAGCTAATCGTTGATAGGTGAAATATTGCGCCTTGGCCTGACATCAGAGCTAATGGCGGACATTACACCTTTATGTCACATGGATAAAGAGCACAATACCTATAA
Source organism: Psychromonas sp. (assembly GCA_023145575.1). Taxonomy (GTDB): domain Bacteria; phylum Pseudomonadota; class Gammaproteobacteria; order Enterobacterales; family Psychromonadaceae; genus Psychromonas. The sequence continues at coordinate 754 of JAGLDN010000388.1, read as the reverse complement.
TTAAAGGCTTAATCACGCAAAGCAATATAATTGCTTCTTGCATAGCTTGGACGTGCTGATTTAAGTGTTTTAGCTTGATCCTTTGTTAATGCACCCGCAGGTAAACCAAGCACAATATGCGTTAATTTATGACGCGCATCGATTGCAATAGATAGTTTTATCAACCGAGATCTACCTTTGATTTCTTGTGTTTCAAATGCAGATTCAAGCACACCCGCTGACAATAAATTGGCGACCGCAGGCTCAGTTAATGGCAACGATAAAACATTTTTTTTCTGAATAACAAATTCTCTAAGTATCGCTTTTTCCTCAAAATCTAGACTACTAATCATGTTCAATCGTGCGGTTATTATTTTCCTACACGCAATCTTTGAAGAATAAATTCTAAATAATCTGCTGATTAATTCTTTGAATAAAAAAGCTCCTGAAATTAATGCAATGATGAAAGCATAAGGATTAAACGCAACCAACAATGACACAATTCCAACTTTATTAAAAATTGATGGTGGTATAAATACAAAAAACATGCTTAAGAAGAACAACCACATTACTAAACCAATGCTTGTGTTATTACCTTTGAATTTCTTTATCAATTTGCTCATATTAAACTCCAAAAATCATACTGTTATATAGTAGTATGCATAACTTATGCCCACTATGAAAGTTTTCTATTAATTAAGCCGATATTATAAATTTTATGTGTTCAATGATATTTGCTTAATTACGTTATTTTAGGGGCTGTTGATCTTTCACA
>JAGLDN010000387.1 GCA_023145575.1 Psychromonas sp. | reverse complement strand
ACTGGGTACAAACAAATCCAGGAGAGAATTGGTTTGTTTATTTCAGAGCATATTCTCCAACAAAAGCATTTGTTGAACAAAAACCAGAAGCAATTATACCTAACTTTGTTGAGGTGACTAAGTGGTAATATCAATCGGATTAAATTGCTAATCTATTTTAACAAGAAAATTTAGCTCAAAAACTTAATCAGTTTGGTATAAAAAACGGGCATGTAATTTAAATTATATGCCCGTTATCATTTGAAATGCTGTTCTGCTTTAAGTCCTATCTAGCAAAGAAGTGCTAAAATCCAACTTGCTTATTTCTCTTCAGATCTTTTTTTAATTGGCGGGAAATAACGATCAGGCCAATACCATCAAACCAGTAACTAATGCCGATGACTAATCCAACAATTGCTACGCTATTAAAAGGCCAATTAGCAAGCACTAATACACCTAATATTACAGATAATAAACTATTGAAAAGCATTAACCATTTAGCTGTTTTTTTATGTTCAAATGCAATTAAAAAGGAGTTAAAGCCACTAAAAATAAAATATATTGCCACCAGTAAGCCAAGTGATGCGATCATAACCCCTGGATAAAATAAAACCAGAGAACCAAGTAATAGTAAAAGTAATGGTTTAAACCAAAGCCACAATGTTTGTTTTTGAGCGTCCCAAGCAACCATTGAAAGTGATACAGAGCCAAGTATGAACATGCCGCCAATTAGCATGTTTATTGTGAGGCTTAATATCCAAGGAACTAACATGCCGAGTAAACCAATAAGCATCATCAAAATGCCAATTGCCGTTGTTTTTCTTATTGCGCTTTTAGTGATTATATTGTTGTTAGTGACGGGTACATAGTTTTCAATTTGAGTATTCATCGTGTGGATCCTTATTGTTAAAAAAAGTTTATGATATTTTGTTAAAATTGTTGGTTAAACTCTAGGCGAATGCTGCCACTGTCATTTATCTCTTCCCAGCGGTAATTATCATCTTTGCCTTGATCTTTTCCTGCGTTATTAAAATTAATGAATAAGCGTATATTTTGTGTTTGATTGAGTTGGTAACTCGCAACAATTTCGTGTGCCATGACAGATTCATCACCTAACTCACCTGAAAGCCCGCTAATATACATAGGGTTGTAATTCAGCCATATATTGTCTGAAATAGTGATTTTTGCGTACATGCCAAGCAAGGCAATAGCACCCGGAGCTGTGTAACCATCATATTCTGCTTCAGGTTTGCTGATCTTACTTTGGTCTTGTACAGCAACCCCTAATCCCGCTAAAGGAAAAAGTTGAAAAGGCCCAAATTTTGGCAGTGCTTGCATTAAACTGTACGTCGCCATACCTGCACCACTGTTAAAGTTGTAGTTAATATCAACTTGTGCGCCAAGGCCTTTATTTAAATCCACGGTAAAATTGCGAAAACGCACAGAATCAACAGAATCATTTCGCAAATTGTCATCTGACCAACCGAGTGCTTCACCACCAATACCTTTAATTTCGATAACATTCATCCCCATGGTTGCATCGTTACCAGTGTCGTAAGTTTGCCCTATTTTTAAGTTAATACCTTTATTGGTAACGCCAACGCCTGCTTGAGTGAAAACGGCCATCGGATCAGACATATCTTGCATTTCTTTTGTAGATGCTTTTGGCGAACTATCTTGTACTACTTGATTACTTTCATTTGTAGTCGTTGACGAGGTGATTTCTTCACCATTTTTGATCCCTGCTTCTGGTAAATCGCTTTGACTTGATGCCGCTGTTGCATTTAGTGAAAGTGACGAAGTGATCAGTATTGCAATTATTGATTTTTTCATAGTAGTTACTTCCTAAGTTATTTAATGAGTGTTTCCAATTGATAGAGAGAGTGTAATCAATTAATTTCATTTAATAATTACTGCTAAATGCTGTCGTGTTATTTATATTGTGAATGAGTTTGTTTTTGCGGATTGAGGAACTAAAGGTGAAAACGCCTATGATCTAAAATTAAAAGCCAGTTTGAGTAACTGGCTTAATCGATCAATTAACTTAACAAAGCTTAATGCTTATATAGGTTTGCATTCACTTCGCCACCTTTTTTAGGTAATGGCACAATTTCAAATTTAGGATCAAAAGTCACAAGCGAACTTGTTAATTTATTGATGACCTCTTTATCTCCTTTCAAGCTTGCTTTCTCGTTGCTAAGTAGCGATTTTAATGTTGTCTTTTGTAATATGATATTACTCACATCAGTACGTTTGATTGTTAATGTTGCATCAGCACCTTTTATTGCTTTATCTACCACTATGTTATTTAAATTACCGTTAGACATCTCAACGAAGAATGTTTTATGAGTATCTTCTAATACAACATTTAATGTAAAGGGGGTATTTTGTGCTTTTAATGCATCCACTTTAACAGCCATATAGTCCAGTAAGTTTTCAACAGTCATGTTTGCTAATACATCTAAAGATGCTGATTTTAGTGCGCCACTCATAATACCAACCCGTAGCTCTTGTGCGCCTGTTAGGTAGATATTTCTCCAGCCAGCCCCCTCTGATTGATAGCCTAATTGTTCTAATGAATCAGCCAGTAATGCACGCGCTTCTTTGTTTTCGGGCTCTACTTGGATCACTTTGTTAAGGGCTGTTGCTACAAATCGATATTCGCCTTTATCGAAATCTGTTGTTGCACGATCAACTATTTTGTCAGCTCCCCCCATGTATTCAACAAATTTAGCTGATTCAGCCTTGATCGGTAGTGGATTTAAGTTTGCAGGGTTCATATCAAAGTAACCAATATACATGTTGTAAACAGCCCGTGCATTGTGTGAATAAGTCCCATGGTAACCGTTGGTATGCCATGATTTTTGGATGCTATCGGGCATAACGGTATAAATTTTATCTCCCATATCTTGTAAAACAACGCCATCATTTAAGAGACGTAGTGTTTGGTTATGCGTGAAACCATAAGCATCACGTTGCATTTTAAGGAATGATTTAATGTCATCATTACCAAAGATAGGTGAAGAGTGCGCTGAGAAACTAACTTCAGCTTCCTGTCCCCAGTTCATTAACATTTTGTTGATTGTTTTAGACCATTTCAGACCATCTCGAACTTTAGCACCGCGTAATGTGTACAAATTATGCATGCCTTGATAAGTTAATTCAGCAGTCCAAAGTGCTTTCATACTTGGGATGTATGTCACCATTTCAGAGGCAGCTTCTGTGCCTGAAGCATCCATAAAGATCATCTCTAAACCATCAATGTTGAGTGTTTCAAATTCACTTTCATGATTTAATTCATGATCAGGCAATGCATAGGTAATTTCACCACTCGATAACCCTTTAGCAAGCGCAGCATCAACAATCCCGTGTTCACTACGGCTTAATGTTGCACCATATTGATAAGCGGCTCTGCGTGACATTGCATTTCCCGCAAGGACGCTTTCATCAACAATCTCTTTGGTGATGTTTTTAGAACCGTATATCTTCACATCGGGAAACAAGCTTTTAACAGCACGAGATCCACCAAAGTGATCTACATGTGAATGTGAATAGATCATCGCAACAATCGGTAAATCGCCGCCTTCAGGTACATTGTCTAGAAAAAATTCAAGTGTTTTTTTAGCCGCTTCTTTGGTTAAAATAACATCGTAAATAATCCAGCCGTGATCACTTCTGATAAATGTCATTGATGCTAAGTCTGTACCGCGAACTTGGTAGATATCTCCTTTTCTAACTTCATATAATCCGCCAGCAGCTTGGTTTAATACAGCTTGACGCCATAAGGAAGGGTTAACTGAATCGGGTGAATTTTGAGCCGTTGTCGTATCTGTTGCAATAAAGTTGAAACTGTTACGAATAATGTCACCTGTTTCTTTATCTAATGGTGTGATGAGACCTTTATTATTGTTTTCAAATGCTTTTACATCTGTAAAATCCAATGTAGCTTCTACTTTCTTGTTCGCTTTAATGGTTGCTTCCGTTGCTTGTTTACCACCATTATTGCCGACTTTGCTTAAATGGTTATGGCTTGATGCAGCCGTCGCGCTCAAAGCAAGTGATGAAGTGATCAGTATTGCAATCATTGATTTTTTCATAATAGTTATTTCCTAAGTTATTTAATGAGTGTTTCCAATTGGTAGAGAGAGTATAAACAACTAAAGTCATTTAATAATCAGAGTGAACTGCTGTTGAATTATTGATATTATGAATGATTGTTTTTTTGGGTAGAGGCATGTTGATGCAATATTTTATCTTTCGGGGGGCTGGTGTGAAGAAGGGAAAGGTTTACTCATAAATTTACTTTTATAAAAGATGGAAACAAAAATCCCCCGAAAATAGTTTATCTACTTTCGGGGGATATTTTTACGAGAAGTTAACGTTTTTACTGTTTGTTAATAGTCACTTCCATTATAGCTTCCGGATTAGGCACGTAAGCGCGTAATATGCCGTAGAAATCTTTACCAGTTGGAATACCATTTACCCCTTTACCACTTGGGCTTAATGTTAATGTATAAGTACCATCAGGGTTGATTTTTGAGCTATAAGTCGTGCGATCATATATGTTCAAATCATTCTCTATTAAGAGTTGGTTATCGGTTCCATAAAGCGTCACAGAGTAATAACCGCCTTTCAAATATAGGTTTGCAGGGACGGTGACTTTATATGTATTTTGGCCATTCAGCGCCTTGCCATTTGCATCTGTTAGCATGATGCCGTAACGAACTGTTTCTGAAGGAGTGCCGAGCTGCCCCAGTTTTACGCCAGCAGCAAGATTTAAAAAGCTAATATCGTCACTTACTTTACCAAAAGCATCATCAGGATTAAGGGTGCTTATTACGGTATCAATTATAGCAAGACCATCTTTTTCACTTTTCTCTGAGAATTTTTGCACGGTACGGCGCATATCACCTTTACCACCTTGCATGGTTATTTCTTCACTCAAATTCATCACTTCTTTTAAATTGTCAACGATAACCATTCGAGTGAATACAAGCCCTTGATCGGTTTCTAAGTTAACAACATAAAAATCACCTTTTGGCACCGTTTGCCCCGGACGTTTTATTAAAATCGGTTTGTCTGGGCTGGTGATCACTGCAGGTATATTATGTTTCATATCAAAAATTGAGACAGAAAAAAATCGACCATATTTCGGTGTGTTTATAATGGCAGGGGCATCAGAAACTGAAAACCAGTTATAGCCATAATTTACAGTTGCTTGTGGTGTGACAACGGTGTCATCAGTTGGGTCAACGAGTCCAGAAAACTGAAATGTGCCTTTATCATTATTATCAAGCCACTTTGTCATCATTTTAACTTGCTCCTGATTTGGGAATTCTTTGATATATTCTTCTGGTGTATCTTTAGCCTGTGCTATTCCGCTCATTCCCAAGATCGCGAGCTGAATGATTAAAAATTTATTGAATAATTTTTTCATGATATTTTCCTTTAAATGTTGGTAGTGCTAAGTCAGTGTTAAAAATTCATTTGGATGTTTTGTTTTTGCTATAGTAAATATTATTATTTGGTGGTAAATACTCACCAAGTTGTAAGTTAAGATTTATTATATTTCATATAAAATAGGCTTTAATCACATTAACAGAGTGATTTCTATTTCGTAGTTGACAGGGTCAGTATAAACAGCCATTCTCATTAAATAATCATAGGAAAGCAGTGTTGACTTATTTATATTATGAATAAGTTAATTGAGAAGAGGTTAAGCATGCCCCAAAATCGTCATTTTGATTTAAATCTATTACGTGTTTTTATGACAGTTGCAGATCAGGGCTCATTTACCAAAGCAGCCGAGAGCCTTGATTTAACACAATCATCTGTCAGTAATGCCATTAACCGATTAAAAGAGAGCTTAGGAGAAAACCTATTTGTAAGAGAGGGGCGTGGTATAAAATTGACCAGTTATGGTCGACAGTTATTTTCGGAATTACAGCCGTCAGTCTTGCAAATAGATCAGGTACTTAATGCATTTTCTGAATTTGATATCAAAGAAACACCGCGTATATTTCACGTTTATTGTATCGAGCCGCTTGTTCATGAACTTCAACGTAAAATCAGTGAAAAATTAAAAAATAGTGTAGTTTCCGTTGTTTTCCATGAGTTATTTGATGATCAAGATGTATTACTTGCCAACCTTCGGGCTGAAAAAATAGACCTTATTATTGATATATCCCCACCAACAGGTGTCGCTTTTAATTTTGAAAAAGTAACGGAACTTGAATTGTGTTGCGTGGCGAGCAAAGACCATCCTCGCATTCAAAATACACTCAGTAAAAAGCAATATTTTTCTGAATATCATGCTTTTTCTAACATAAAACGCGCTAATCAAAGAGTTGCTGATTACTTAAGTCAGGACTTTTTTCTAGAACGCAAAATACACAGTGAACATGGATCTACTTTAGGTATTTTAGCGGCGGTTTCAGAAAGTGAAGCACTTGGGCTTTGTACTCGCGCATATGCTGAAAAATATGAACATGTATTTAATCTTCAAGTACTAAAATCCGCAATACATACAAAAAATATAGATATATTTATGATCAGCACTCAAAAAATGAAGAAAAACAGCGCAAATCTTTGGCTAAAAGCAATGCTGCGTGATTCAATAAAAAATAAGTTTCTGTAAACAAACTTATTTAAATTTCAACGCTAAATTTCAATAATTATCGAGGATTTATGCAACCAACACGTCTTATTTTAAATGGTAAAAAAGCGGGACTAGAAACGGTTCGTTCGGCTATTTTTGAAGCAAGAGAACAGGCTCCCTTAGATGTGCGTGTCACATGGGAAGCGGGTGATGTTGATCGACTGGTTAAAGAAGCGTATGAAGAAGGTTGTTCTCGGCTTATTGTCGGTGGTGGAGATGGATCGGTTAAAGAGGTTGTCGATGCTTTAATGAAAATTTCATTTGAGCAGCGCCCTGCGTTAGCGATTTTACCGCTTGGGACGGCTAATGACTTTTCAAGTGCATGTACTATTCCTAATGATCTCCTTTCAGCCTTAACGTTAGCGCAAACAGGTACGCCGTATCTCGTTGATTGTATTAAAGCGAATCAAGAGTTCTTTATTAATGTTGCCAGTGGTGGATTTGGTGCTCAAGTAACCAGAAGTACGCCTCCCGAGTTAAAAAACTTTCTGGGTGGCGGCGCTTACACCTTGCATGGATTAGTACAGGCACTTAAGTTCACTGCATATACAGGTGAGTTTATTTTGCCGAAACAATTTATATCTGTAGACGTTATTGCGGGCGCTATTTGTAATGGAAGGCAAGCTGGTGGGGGGCAGATATTGGCGCCGAAAGCATGCATTGATGATGGTTTACTCGACATTGTTGCTCTAACTCGCTTTCCTGTCGAGCGAGCTTTGCAGGTTATCGATGAGTTGCTTGATCCTGATATAAATGGAGAATTTGTTAAAAGGTTTCGTGCCCCTTGGGCTAAGTGGCAATCACTTACTGAAGGGCCGACAAACCTTGATGGCGAAGGTATAATGGAAAAAGAAATTTTCTATGAAGTAATACCGAAATCAATTAAGCTAATTTTACCTAAAAACTGCCCATTGATATCGGTATAAAGCGCTTCTCTTTACAGTGAAGCCTCTGCACTATCACTTTCAAT
>JAGLDN010000386.1 GCA_023145575.1 Psychromonas sp. | reverse complement strand
ATACCCATGTGACGTATAAGTGCAAATTCAGCAAGGCAAATAGTACCAAGGTTCTAGGCATAAAATTGCCCTCTCGATGATTAACTTCATTATCCACCAAAGGTCGAATTAAAATAAAGACTTTAATTCCTAAGTGGTTATTCTACATATAGATTTTATAACAACGCAGGTTGTTACTCGTTGCCTTGCCCTGCGGGGCACAAGCTCGAAAACCAAGACTGCGTTTCAATAATCGAAAAGTGAATAACAATCACCTAATATTGTGCCTTGTTCTGATTATTTAGCTTGAGCCTGACAAAGCATTTTTGCGTCACATGGGTATAAGCAATGCTGTATTTTCCCCATCAAAACAAATTGAAAAGAAAATAGCTAGCTATTCTAGGTCAATTTTACGTTAATAGGCACAATAATAGACAAACAAAGCAGTAGTGAGAAGGATTGCTTATCCAGAATTCAGGTTACTCACTGATTAATATTCATTGAAGAGAATGATACCAATAAGGCGCTAAATATTCACGGTATGTTTGTATTTTAATATCATGCTTTGTAATTGTTGTGCGAATAAAACCAGAGATACCACTATTTAGCATACTAATAGATTGATTCATATAGCGATCTTGTGTTTCTTGCGCAGGAAATCCCCAATGGTTCATAAATCCAGCACTAAAAATAACATATTTTGGCGCAACTTTTTTTATAAAAACCGTACTTGATGAATGCTTACTGCCATGGTGCGGGGCAAATAATAGGTCACTTTGCAATAGATGATCATAGCGAGAAACAAGTTTTTTTTCTTGCTTTTTGTCAATATCTCCTGTTAATAAGACGGTAAAATGACTATCAGATATTTGTAAAACACATGAATTATTATTATTATTTTTACCGCGCACCAAAGGGGATAATACATGCACGCTAAGACCGCCTAGTTGCCAACGATCGCCAGCCATACACAAACTAGCATCAAGTTTATTTAATGCTATATTTTTTAAGGGTTCACCAAGCACTATATTTTTCGGGTTAAATAAGTGATTAATTACAAAAAAACCGCCTGCATGATCACTATCACTGTGACTGATCACTAAATAATCTAATTGCTTAATGCCAAGCTTTTTCAAATAAGGCACCGTTTCAACTATTGCTGTGTTAAACCCTGAGGGGTAGCTGGGCCCTGTATCATATAGTAATGTTTTACCTTGCGATCTAATCAAGACAGAAAGTCCTTGCCCGACATCAATCGCTTCGACCTGCCATTCATCGCTTGGGATCTGGGCTTTATCAATATAACAAAAGCCGAAAAAAAATAGCACAAAACTAAAATAAATAAGTGAGAATTTGCATTTTTGATAAAAAAAAGCATTCGTAATAATAAGGCATATTAACACGCAAACAACGAAAATTATTAATTCACTTTGTTGCTGGGAAATATTTTCGTAATATTGCTGGAATGATCCTGCGAGGGTAAAAAATACGCTAACTAAATAATCTGCAATCGCAAAAAGTAATGTTGTAATACTAGTAAAAACAGTGCCAGATAAAAGAATAGAAAAAGTTGCACCCATTAATACGCAAGGAATAACTAATAATGAAAACAGTGGGATCGCAACTAGGTTGATCAGCGGTGCTAAAACATTCAAACCTGAAAAGCTTAATATTTGTATTGGTAGCATTATAAAAGAAAGACCTAGCTGAATAAAAACAAGGGCTTTTACATAATCCATCACGGTTGTCGATGTATCTGCAGTTTGGGGCGATGACGGCCTAAAAGAAAATACCCATAAAATAAATATAATGATAGAAACTGCAAAAAATGACAGCCACAAACTAATTCCCATTACGGCGAGAGGATCCCACAACAACACTAAGAATAATATCAAGCCAATGAGATCAACTACTGCATATTTTCGCCTTATCGACAAAAGTATTACAGTCAGAAAAAGCATTAAAAAAGCACGCTGTGTCGGTAAAGAAAAACCTGCTAAATAGGCATAAAATAATGCCCCTAACACTGCAATAGCATTGATTAACCGCCAGGAAAACCATCCTAAATATAGCCGCGGTAATATTCGCACCACGAAGAGGTTAGCTAAAAAATAAATAAATCCAAAAAACAAACCTATGTGTAAACCTGAAATAGCAAAAAGGTGGGAAATGCCTAACTGTTGTATTGTTTGTTTTGTTTCAAAAGAAATAAGGGATTTATCTGCAAATGTAAGCGCCAATAAAATGCCTTGATTGTTAAAATTTCTGAGACTCTTTTTAACCTTTAAATATAGCTTGGCTCGAAATGAAATATGCTTATCAATAACGTCAATTAACTGTTTAATACTTACTTGATAAGCGATATGCTCTGAATAGAGCCATTTCTGCCGATCAAATCCACCTGGGTTACCACGACCATAAATAGGTTTTATACGACCTTTTATTTTTATTAATTGTCCATCTTGTAAAATCACATTTGCCAGATACCAGCGCAATTCAATTAAAGGCGAATAATGTAAAGTAATGCCATCTATCGACATTAATTTACCTCGAAAATACCCTTTATTTTTTTCATTTATTAATGATGTAACCTTTACCGTCATGCTATGATCCTTTTTATCTGCATAATGTGATATACTATTATTGTTTTGAAATATAGGCGTATTAAAGGGCATTTTTCCCGTTAATGTTAGGCTGCTATAAAGGGAACAATAAACAATTATAAAAGGAATAACGGCAAAGGGTCTTAAACGAGGGATAAACAATAAAATCAAAAAAACAATTCCCATCCACGGCAGTTCATTTGCGTATAGTAGGCGTTCCCACCATAAGGTTGATGTGAAAGTAATGATTGATAACCATAAAGTGAGTCGCATTAGGATCCAAATTTAAATAAACATGAGTAAATTTTATGCCGAAAAAATTAATTAAACGTTTTTCTCCAAATGTCGAAACATTAAAAGCGCACCCTCATTTAAAGTTCCTAGGAAATAAACTATTAAACTCAAATTTATGGAATATAAATCGTAAGTGCACGGCACGATCTGCTGCCATTGGTTTATTTTCTGCGTTTATACCAATACCGTTTCAAATGGTTTTAGCGGCAGGTTTGTCAGTCCTTTTTTCAGCAAACATCCCACTCGCCGTCGCGCTCGTTTGGCTTACAAACCCAATCACAATGCCGCCTATATTTTATGCTGCGTATCGTTTAGGTGCTTGGATTTTACACCGCCCCATCTATGATATTAATTTTGAGCTTTCTTTCCAATGGCTTGCCAAAGTTCTTCATACAACTGCCGTTCCGCTATTATTGGGCAGTTTTATTCTCGGTATTATTTTTTCAATATTAGCTTATTTTTCTTTGAATTTTGTTTGGCGAGTTAACATTAAATACAAATGGAAAAAAAGAAAACAAATGCGAAGCCATAACAAACCTTGAAACACAATACACCTTATACCGATAATGGAATAAGCTTTTGTTAAATAATATTTTACGTTAATTAGACAGACAGACGATCCCCTAAAAAATCTTGAATAGGTCGAATGCTATTCAAGATTTTCATCTTCAAGTCTGTGGCTATTTTGCATCCTGAATAAGAATGGCTATAATAATAAAAAACTCAAAATCTATTTTATATCAAGGATGATTTATGAAAAAGATTTACCAAATAATATTAATTGTTATACTCTCAACGTCCTGTGCATTAACCTATGCGACAACAAACTCTAACGATAAATTCATTGCAGTGAGCGCCTATCTTGGTGGTCGTTATTCAAATGATTTTAAAGTTAGTGACGATATGAACGAAGCAACCGTGAGCCATAATTTAGCACAAGCACTTGGGGTTTCTTGGTTTTATCAGCATAACACTGAAGGAGAGCTTTTATATAGCACTGCACAACATACGGTCACCATGCAGGGTAATGTGAATGACTCTAAAAAAATGCAAATACATTATCTGCAATTTGGAGGGCGGGTTTGGCTTACAAATAATAGCCCATTTTCGACTAGCATCGGGCTTGGCATCGGCGGAACGCTTTTTGATCCAAAAGCATATTCTGATGAGATATACTTTTCAGGTAATATTTCAGGTGGCATTCGCTACAAATTAAATGATGATTGGGCAGTAAAGAGTGATTTGCGCGTTTATAGTACAATATTGAGCTCCAACAGCACGGCATTTTGTGCAAATAACCAATGTCTTATTTACTTTGATAACGAGGCGTATGTACAAGTTGAATTAATGGCAGGTGTTCAATACCAATTTTAATTTGATAGATCCCTCTATTGACATTAATTTTGCGTTATCTGCGAGCGCATTAATGAGCACTTTTACTTATATACCCGTGATACTTCATTAT
>JAGLDN010000385.1 GCA_023145575.1 Psychromonas sp. | reverse complement strand
TTATAACAACGCGCCTTGGTACTAGTTACTATGCCCTGTGGGGCACAAGCTTGAAAACCAAGACTGCCCTAAAATAATCGGAAAGTGAATAACAATTGCCTAATATTGTGCCTTGTTCTGATGATCGGGGTTGAGCCTGACCAAGCATTTTTACGTTACATGGGTATGAAGGGCAAAATTACCAGATGTTGCATGGCAAGAATATCAGCTTTTGCAATTTTTCTTTTAGCACTAGATGGAGTCGTATGAAATTATCTCTTATCGCAGCAGTTTCTGAAAATGGCATCATTGGCTCAGGGATGGATATTCCTTGGTCAGTTAAGGGGGAACAACTGTTATTTAAAGCGCTCACATTCAACCAGTGGCTTATCGTTGGTAGAAAAACATTTGAGTCTATGGGAAAACTCCCAAATAGAAAATATGCCGTTATTACGCGTGCGAACATCATTTCAGATGACGAAAGGGTTGTGTATTTTTCTTCAATAGATGAAGCATTGTTATCTTTAGCGTTGTTAACAGAGCATGCATTTGTATCAGGCGGTGGGGAGATATACAAGGCGCTTATTAATAAAGCGGACACTTTACATATTTCTACAGTGTGTACTGCGATTGAAGGAGATGTATATTTTCCTTCGATTCCAGAAGATTACCATAAGGTATTTGAGCAGCGTTTTAATTCAAATATTGATTATTTTTATAGAATTTGGCAAAAGGATTAGCAAAATTGATGTAACATGGTATATATTCGAATCAAAAGCCAAGTTCAGGGTAACTGTGAAGCACCATCGTAGCTACCAGCCTTCCATAAATATGTGTAAGTAATCCTTTTGACGAACGAACGTTTGATGCGTCTCCAATGCCAGTAACTTTATTGAGCCAACCAAATAATGCTTCAATCGGCTGCCTCATATGTGATACGGCATTTGAATATTTTTTATCTTCGGGTGATAACTCTTTCTGCTCCCTATGTTTTTTTATAGGTGTCAATACTTTCAAACCTTGCTCTGATTCAACCTTATCTTCAATCGGGTCTTTTGTAAGCTTGATCGCCAAACAGCAAATTGTCTGTAAGCATCGGCCGAATTTGATCAAAAACAGGTCCATCCTGCCTCTTGGCTTCTTCAATAAAGATTATTTCAAGGTTTGGTAAGCTGGCTTTTCGTTTACGCGCAACAACATGTGCTCTGACACCGTAATAATACTTTTTCTTAGTTGAATTGTAGGTTTTACTTGCGAGCTCTGGTGCCACTTTAGCTGTGTAAGCATAGTTATTCTTAGCAAGCGCAATAGGAAACGGATCCATAAGATAAACGCTGTTATTATCATTCGATATTTTACTTGTGTGCAAAAAATCTATCAAGGCAATAAATCCATTTGACAACTTGTTAAACGAATGCAGCATAACCACAGAGCTTTGGAAAATGGGCACTAAGATGATCTTGATCATAACGATGTATGACTGAGATTGTTCGCTAACCCCTTAATATACCGTAACAATATATTGCCATTACTTCTTCATCTGTAAATGAATCATTTTTCTGTTGGTAAATATTTCAACATAAGCATGAATTATATCTTAATATTCATTGCAGATCAGCAAATATAATGATATTAATTTATCTTTCCAGTTCATGTTTTTATCTCTCTTCGTTGGTTCACACCTGAAGAGTAATACTAAACATGGGCTGGGCTCTATTATTTTCGGCTTTTGATTCGAATATATATCCGTTCCCAATCAAAGTGCTTGATTTCGTCGTCAGCTCAGATCCTCTGTCATGTCACCACAACAAATATCTCTGAATCATTAACTGCGTTAATCATTTAGAGAGATATCAAATACAAGTATTTCATATCTTATAGTTATTCTCTTTTCGATTATCTTGCGCAGTGCTGCCTTTTTTCATAAAAAACCGAACTAAAGCCCAGTAGGGCATGAAAAGCTGCACCAATCTAAATCGTTATAACTTACAGTTTTAAAACAAATCGATTTAGAGTAACTAGGGGCTGTTGATCTTTCAC
>JAGLDN010000384.1 GCA_023145575.1 Psychromonas sp. | reverse complement strand
ATTTCGAAGTAACATGGGTATATAAAAATAAACGACCTCATTCAACACTTGGTTATAATACGCCAGCTGAAACAAGAAGAGATTTTTAAAATGTGGCTTAGAAACCATCCAAAAAAACTTGACCATTATAAGGTAGGATCGTCGGTATAGTTCTTTTTTGGTTTTTTTGGTTGTTTTTTTTTAATTACGCCTTCATATTCATTTAGAACAAGACTATATAGGATGGGTCCAATGCTATTGACTCCATTCAACTTTGCAAGCTCTCGATAGATCAAGAATGCTCTATGACACGAAGTGTGAATAGGATTAAGTAGATTATTGGTAACATATACCGTATTTTTCGAAATGATAGGTGAACATGAATTAGGATACATTGGCATTGCAGATGCACCATTATAAACCGGTTCATTATCGCTCAATATTTGTTCCCATTGTCTCAAATCGCATCCTCCATCTCCTCTATGGGCAGAAAGCGTAGCTAAGTCTTTTCTTCTATGACTGTCTCCTAATTTACACCTTATTTCAGCCGTATAATGCCTCAATTTATGTAGCTTTTCCAATGGATTATCGTGTCGTGTTATGTGATCAAATTTACTTTTCTTTCGAATATCATTAAATTCAATGTATCCTACACGATCAGTCAATAAATTATGAAGTGATACAACTTGTCTGACGAGATGCTTTGTAGTAAAATAACAAGAGAAATGCTCTTTTAAAAGTGGAGCGCTATCAGAAAAAGGAGAATCAGCAAGGTGACAAGCCACTACTGTTCGCGATGAATTTTCAACCAACATATCCATTGCATTGTGTATCAATACTCTTTCGTTGGCTGTTAATCCATAAAACCCACTGAATATAAGATTTGCAGGAACATTCTGTTTTGCTTCTAGACCTTCTATCATAGTCCTTAGTCTAGTACTTCTTCTCTGTTTGCTTGTCGTCATCTCAAACCATTTATACGCTTCTCTATATGCTGGCCAGCCTTCATCGCATGAATCGAATGAAGCGTTTAAATCGTCTGAATCGTATTCCTTATCGAAGACCAAATCTGCTTCGTCTTCTACTGGTGGGAGACCATCACTATAACTCCCAAATAGGTTTGAGGAATTCCATGAGGTAACATTTTTTTTCATAGTTATTTTGTCCATTTTAAAAGTGATTAATAGTCAGTAATTACACTAGGCAGATTCAACCGCCAAAGACATAATCATCATACCACTAGTGCTGGCAGGTATTATACCATCATTTCAAATAGTGTTTGGAACAATTTCACTTTTCATGGGCTATTATTCAACTGAATTAAATTGCTTTTAACCGCTTCATCATGGACCGACTTAAAGTCAACTTATTTATGTCAATCCCGCCGTGACAGTCCATAGGTGTTTTCATTTAATCCTCGCTGCCATGAACAGTACGGATCTGCAAAAAAATAACCACACTCAAGTTTTTTCGACACATCTTTATGATAAAAAAATTTATTTACCATTGTCTGCTGTGATTGTTAAAATTAAATCCTTAAATGTTGCCAATAATTCAATCGTGGCATCTGTCACTGTTCTTGCTGATTTATCAAAGATCATCTTAGTTACAGTGTAACGAGTCAGGCGCTCAACTATTGCAACTAGAGCACCGCTATGGCCTTTACCGATAACCAAATCTATCTCCCAATCACCAACTAGAGTACGGGCATCAATAATAACAGGACGAACAATGATACCTATACGACCCTTTATATACCCACGCCCAGCCCGCTTTTCCTTAGATCTGGAATTATATTTTTAACTTTTCTGTGCAAGAATTTGTAGAGCTCTCCTCCTTGCTTTTTGTCTTTCCAAATGAATTTATAGATTGTTTCATAGCTGACTTTAATGGTCTTTTCAATACCACTCTTTAGTCGGCCTGTAATTTGTTCAGGGCTCCATTTTTCTTTGAGTTTTGACGTAATACATTCAATTGTATCAGGGGTCATAAGTGAGCAGAAAACCGCTCTTGTTCGCCTTTTAATTGCTTTGTTATTTGCCTGTATATATTCGAATCAAAAGCCAAGTTCAGGGTAACTGCGAAGCACCATCGTAGCTGCCAGTCTTCATAAATATGTGTAATTAATCCTTTTGACGAACGAACGTTTGATGCGTATTCAATGCCAGTAACTTTATTGAGCCATGCAAATAATGCTTCAATCGGCTGCCTTATACGTGATACGGGATTTGAATATTTTTTTTCTGTGTCGATAACTCTTTCTGCCCCCTTTGTTTTTTTAAAGGTGTCAATACTTTCAAACCCTGCTCTGATTCAACCTTATCTTCATCGGATCTTTTGTAAGCTTGATTGCCAAACAGCAAATTGTCTGTAAGCATCGGCCGAATTTGATCAAAAACAGGTCAATCCTGCCTCATGGCTTCTTCAATAAAGATTATTTCAAAATCTGCTAAGCTGGCTTCTCGTTTACGCGCAACAACATGTGCTTTGAAACCGTAATAATACATTTGCTTAGTTGAGTTGTAGCTTTGACTTGTGAGCTCTGGTGCCACTTTAGCTGTATAAGCATAGTTATTCTTAGCGAGTGGAATATGAAACGGATCCATAAGATAAACGTTGTCATCATCAGTCGATATTTTTTCGTTTCCAAAAAATGTATCAAGGCAATAAAT
>JAGLDN010000383.1 GCA_023145575.1 Psychromonas sp. | reverse complement strand
TTAATTCCTAAATAGTTATTCTACATAGAGGTTTTATAACAATGTGCCTTGGTACTAGTTGCCTTGCCCTGCGGGGCACAAGCACTAAAACCAAGACTGCGTTACAATAATCGAAAAGTGAATAACAATTACCTAATATTGTGCCTTGTTCTGATCATCGAGCTTGAGCATGACAAAGCATTTTACGTCACATGGGTAGAAATATTATTTATTCCGATACTTTTTATGGCACGCACCACAAAGTTGGCCAACGGCCTTAAACTCACTTTTTATCGCTTTTTTATTACCCGTTTTCGATACATCAGCAAGTTTTAACGTGGATCCTCTTAGGTGTTGCAGTTTGCTTGAAAAATCGGCCCAGTTCGTCCAAATGTCAGGTTTTGCTTTGGTTTGACCCTTAGGCATTTTTTGACCTTTAAACCCATCTTCGATCATGGTCGATATATTGTGGACATTGTTTGCCCGCGTTTGAAACTCTGCTTGATCCCATTTCTTTTTTCCTTTTAACATTGTTGCCATATCATGGAAATTAACACTCATCATTGAAAAAGCATCTTGACGGTATTTTGTTGCCTCTATATGCGATTTAAAGAAGTTCGCATTAGGATTGTGCTGCATATCTGCACTAGAGATGCTAGATATAAATAATAAACTTACTACTAATATTATTTTTTTCATAATTCTTATCTCCATATAAAAAATTAATTTGGTATTTAATATCGGAGTTTACATTTTATCTTTTACTATTTAATATTTTCTAGCAAAAATTACAATAAATGTGCTATCAGAAAAAATATCATACAATTCTACGGGGAAGGTGTTATAAATTGTTTGTCGTGTTATATAATAGTCAATAGAGGACTGATTCATTTTAAGCAATAAAGTTGATAAGTTATTTAAAAAATTTGGATGTTTAAGATATACGCTTGTATTTCACTGTGTTGAATGACAGAGTTTAATTAATCATCAAAAATAATTTTTTGTCCTTAAAATGGTGTCCGACCTGTCAATACAATGAAGCATTTTAAATGCTATCGAGTATTTATCACTATTTAAACTACCACGCACTATGGTATCATTTCCAAATCAATTAAGGCTTTACGGAACGAATACATATGACCTTAAAAAATAAAGGACCCGCGGATTTTGCAGAGCAGTACCTTATAGAGTCAATTTGGAATGGAACTATACCTATCAATTCATCACTGCCAGCTGAAAGGACTTTAGCTAATAAAATTGGCGTAACGCGTACAACACTTCGAGAAGTGCTACAGCGTTTATCGAAAGAAGGTTGGGTTACAATTCATCATGGGAAACCAACGATCGTTAACGATTTTTGGGAAACTGCAGGACTCAATATATTAACGACTATCACACGACTAGATCTTAGAAATAGAGCAAATTTAATTGATCAATTACTCAGTGTTCGTACAAATATTGTCACAACCATTTTACGTATGGCATCGCGCAATCATGGTAAAGGCGTGATCGATTTTTTAAAGGATTCCCCTTCAATTAATGCCTCGAGTGAAAATTTTACTGAATTTGATTATCGTTTTTATCATCATGTCGCAGTGAGTTCTAACAATATGATTTATGCGCTTATTTTAAATGGCTTACAAGAATTATATCTAAAAGTAGGCTTGATTTATTATTCTAATGAAGATGCGCGAATACTCACCGTTAGATTTTATAAAGATATACAACAAACATTTGATAGGGAAGAAACACACAAGATTATGGAAATAGTACGCGAATCAGCTTTTGCGAGTGGTAAAATCTGGCTCAGATTACGCCATCAAATACCTGACGATTTTTTAGAATAAATAATGCATGTAACACAGCCCAAATAAAGTATGGTTTATACCCCAGTGATGTAAAGATGAAAAGTAACCTCGGCAAATTGAGTCGAGGTATTCGAAAATTGCTGTTAAGCGATTAACTATCGCTCATATGTCGGAATTTAGCACGATCTAGATTTGGGAAAGTACATGATCAAATCATCGAGATCACAACAATCACACAGGGCGGTTATTTAAAAAATTACTCAAATGTCAATACAAAATAATGAGAACTCAGTCGTAATTAACGCTTCACCATTTCATTTTTGTTAATATAACTCATAAAATAAAAGAGTGTTAATTACGTTCACGATTTACTTAACTTAGTAGCTAAAATTCGCCTTCCAAAATGAGGAGGAACACTTTAAAAAGTGAGATCATCTTAAAACTCCGTTAGATCAAGACCTTTCATGATATCGCCTTGATAATAAGTAGCCAAGCCCAGTGAGGCAATGTCCGTTTTTTTATGAATCGATGGTAGATTTGCATTAAATCAATCAAAAGTGAACAATACCAATGACATAAAGTATGTGATCTATCTTTTATGCAGTGAAAACAGCTTAATTCAAGGCGTAAGTTTATCTCAGTGGTTGTTCCCTTTGCGAAACTTGCAACGCACACGTAAGTTATTTTAAGCAATAAATAGAAAGCAATTGATTGTAATTGGTATAACGTTATGCCTTCGCCTGACATCTTAGTTAAAGCTGGGTATTGCATCTTTACGTCACATGGCGTTATATACCCGTTATAATTAAAGGTGCAAAATATAACAAGTGTTGAGGTAAACAGATCCTAGGTCGAAAGCAACAGATCTAACTTGTTACATGGATACTTGTTTACTTTGAAGATGTTTACCTTAACGTTTGCCCTTTGGACCAACAGCTCAAAAACTGATAAAGTTTAAATGTCTTTTTCATTTAAACTGCCAGCAAAAGATGTTATTAAACTACGGTTTGCTTTAGTGTCCGAACTAGCGACAAAATAAAGCACTTTAATTGGTAACTGGTATATAATACCTATCTAACGAAAATGATCTTACTTAATCTTAATGATTAATATGAATCAATTTATGAAAAAATCAGTTGCCATTTGAGCGCTTAGCTAGTTTAATGCTTAAAAGTGAATGTTGCGCGTTGTCTTTGTATCCGCGTGAGTGCTTGATAAATTGTTTTGCGTCGCATGGGTAAAAAAATAATAACATAACATAATTAAGGATAACGCTATTGGCCACAAAAAAATTAATTAATCACTTAGATAGCATTCAAAAAATATTTGAAGTGACAATTATTATCTTATTATTCTTTGCATTATTCATTGCAATTTCTCTTTATTCATTTTCACCTAACGATCCTAGTTGGTCGCAGCAAAAGTGGGTGGCTGAAATTAATAATGCTGGAGGACGCGTAGGTGCATGGATTGCTGATTTATTTTTTTATACTTTTGGTGTAATAGCTTATATCATTCCATTAGTTATCCCACTTTTAGTTTGGATTTTTTTTTGGAAACCTAAGTTAAATTTGAATAGTGACTTTTTAAACATCAGCCTACGCATTCTAGGTTTTTTGTTTACTTTTTTTAGTATGGAAGGACTCTCCGCGCTTAATGTAAATGATTTTTATTTTTATCCATCAGGCGGTTTAATTGGTGATATCATTTCACATGACATGCTAGTTTTTTTTAGTTTATTAGTTGTCCAGCTTATTTTACTTACATTTTTCGTTTCGGGCATCACGTTACTTTTAGGTTTTTCTTGGTTGCGATTAATGGATGGTATCGGCTCAACCGCAATCGCAGTTATTAGTTATTTTTGGGCGGTTTTTAAAAATAATAATAAGCATGCAATAAAAAAAGCCCCTAAAATAGAAAAAAAGAAGTGGGCATTTTTAGACCTAATCAATAAGAAAAAAGAATCAATGAGGGGAAGTCCTCATAACGAACAACAAAAAATGGGAGACTTTTCTAACAATGCCCCACCCTTTGATAATACTGATTATAGTACATTATTTGATGCGGCTAATGCAGGTAAACAAGTAGAGAAGAATAAAACAGATCCGTTTAATGAGTTCTCTGGGGCAAATTCAGCTGGGGCAAATAATGCGACTAAAAATATTATGCAGCCTGATTTCTCTCATCTTCCTGTGCATGCCCGTCCAATTTTAAAACCAAAAATAGTTAAAAATATTGCACCGTTTCCGAGTATTGATTTACTTGATGAGCCTAAAAAATACACGCAGCAAGCATCATCAGAAGAATTAGAAATTGCTGCGCGACTTGTTGAAGCTAAATTGAAGGAATTTAAAATTAACGCGAGTGTTGTCAAAGTATTGCCAGGCCCTGTAATCACTCGCTTTGAGTTGGCATTATCACCTGGAATGAAAGTGAGCACGGTAAGCAGTTTAGAAAAAGATTTAGCAAGAGCTCTTTCTGCAATGAGTGTACGTGTTGTTGATCAAATTCCAGGTAAAGCGGTGATTGCCCTTGAATTGCCCAATAAACACAGAGAAATTGTTTATTCATCGCAAGTATTAGGTAGTGATGTTTTTAAAGATGCAAAGTCTCCATTAAGCATGGCACTCGGCGTTGATATTTCAGGTAATCCTGTTGTGGTTGATTTGGCAAAAATGCCTCATTTACTTGTTGCTGGGACAACGGGATCTGGTAAATCAGTTGGTGTAAATTGCATGTTGGTGAGTTTACTTTACAAATCAGGGCCTGACGATGTTAGGATGATTCTGATTGATCCTAAGATGCTTGAGCTAAGCGTTTACGAAGGCATTCCCCATTTATTAACAGAAGTTGTCACCGACATGAAAGAAGCTGCGAATGCATTACGTTGGTGTGTTGGCGAAATGGAACGGCGATATAAGTTACTTTCAGTAATTGGTGTTAGAACGTTAGCTGGCTATAACGCTAAGGTAAAAGAAGGCGATGAAACAGGTGTTCCACTACATGATCCGCTCTGGAAACCTGGAGATAGTATGGATGAATTTGCACCTGTGCTTGAAAAACTGCCAAATATTGTAGTCGTTGTTGATGAATTTGCGGACATGATGATGATTGTCGGAAAAAAATGTGAAGAATTAATAACACGCATTGCACAAAAGGCAAGAGCGGCAGGTATTCACCTCATTTTAGCAACGCAACGTCCATCGGTAGATGTTATTACAGGGTTAATTAAAGCCAATATTCCAACTCGAATTGCATTTCAAGTCTCAAGTAAAATTGATTCTCGCACCATTTTAGGGATGCAAGGTGCTGAAACATTGCTGGGTCACGGTGATATGCTGTATTTACCACCAGGTACGGGAGTTCCAACCCGTGTTCACGGCGCATTTGTTGATGATCATGAAGTCCACCGTGTAGTTTCTGATTGGAAAAATCGTGGTGAGCCTGATTATGTGAAAGAAATATTAGCGGGGGATATAACGTTAGACTCGATATTGCCTAACGAGGTGAATGAAAATGATAATACCCTCGATGCATTATTTGATGAAGTTGTTGCGTTTATAGCAGAAACTCGTAAAGTATCTATTTCAAGTATCCAGCGTAAATTTAGAATTGGTTACAATCGTTCTGCGCGATTAGTTGATCAACTAGAGACACAAGGTATTATTAGTTCTCCCTCAGGTGCAAATAGTAACCGCGATGTATTAGCCGCGCCCCCCCATTAAGGATTGTACATGAAAAAAAAATCATCACGGTTTTTCTGCGTATTACTTATTTCATTTTTGTCATTGAATAATGCAGTAGCTCAAAGTGCAGCAATGCAATTAAAAGAAAAATTAACAAAGTTTGACGCGATGAAAAGCGATTTTACGCAAAAAATAATTTCTTCTAATGGCACGTTATTAAAACAAGGGAAGGGGACTTTAATTATTTCTCGTCCAGGTAAGGTGATATGGGAAGCATCTGCGCCTGATAAAGAAAAAATTATTTCAAATGGAAAAACTGTTTGGTTTTATACGCCATTTGTTGAGCAAGTGAGTATAATGAACTACAGCTTGGCGATAAAAGGGAGTCCTTTTATGTTGCTTGCTGGTGCAAATGCCAAAATATGGTCTCAGTATATTGTGTTAAAAGAAAACAATAAATTTACCATTAAAGATAAAACAAGAAGTAGTAATAAAAATATTTATATTGTGACGTTTGATAAAACAGATAATATAAAAGAATTTTCACGTATTGAGCCGTCGGGACAACGAAGTTCTTATGTTTTTAATGTTGATACTAGCTATAAAAAACCTTCAGACAAATTATTTGAGTTCAAAATACCAAAAGGAGTGGAGGTTGATGACCAACGATAATGTCTGATTTATTTGAACTAACCGAGAAAATTAAAGAGTTTAAACCGTTGGCAGCTAGAATGCGCCCAATAAACTTTGATCAGTATATCGGTCAGGCGCATATTGTGGGGGAAGGGAAGCCTCTGCGAATAGCGCTTGAAGGTGGCTTTGCCCATTCGATGATTTTATGGGGACCACCTGGCACAGGGAAAACGACCTTGGCTGAGTTAATTGCACACTATTGTGATGCTCAAGTTGTTCGTTTATCAGCTGTTGCAGCGGGTATAAAGGACATTAGATCAGCCATTGAAATGGCTCAACAAAATAAACGTAACAATATGCTAACACTTTTGTTTGTTGATGAAGTGCATCGCTTTAATAAAATTCAACAAGATGCATTTTTACCTTATATCGAAGATGGCACCATTTTATTTGTCGGAGCAACAACGCAAAACCCCTCATTTGAATTAAATAATGCTTTACTTTCACGCGCAAGAGTTTACCTTTTAAAAAAACTAAGTACTGAAGAAATTATTCAAATTATTGATCAAGCGTGTATTTCCACAAAGGGTTATGCCAATAAAAAGATTGAGTTTATCGAAGATGTAAAATTAAAACTTGCCCAACTAGTTCAAGGTGATGCAAGGAAATCATTAAATTATCTCGAATTATTAATTGATATGGCAGATGATCGGCAGCAAACAATCATTATCACATTAGAGTTATTAATGCAAATTGCTGGTCGAGAAGGCTTAAGTTTCGATAAAAATGGTGATTTTTTTTATGATTTTATATCAGCGTTTCATAAATCGATTCGTGGCTCAGATCCTGATGCTGCTCTTTATTGGTTTGCCCGCATGCTTGCAGGTGGTTGTGATCCGCTTTATGTTGCTAGGCGATTACTTGCAATAGCATCCGAAGATATTGGCAATGCAGATCCTAAAGCGATGCAAATTGCCATTTCTGCTTGGGATTGTTTTTCTAGAGTTGGTGCATATGAAGGCGAGCGTGCCATCGCGCAAGCAATTGTTTACTGCGCCATTGCGCCTAAAAGCAATGCGGTTTATGTTGCTTTTAATAAAGCAAAACAAGCAGTTAAAGACTTACCAGAATATGATGTTCCATTACATTTGCGTAATGCTCCGACTAAACTGCTGGCAGAATTACACCATGGCGCTGAATATCGTTACGCTCATAATGAAGAGGGTGCTTTCGCTGCAGGGGAAGTCTATTTACCACAAGCTTTAGCTAACACTAAATTTTACACGCCAAGCAACCGAGGTTTGGAAAAAAAAATAACGGAAAAACTGGATCACCTAGCAAAGTTAAATAAAGAGAGTGGAAAAAAACGTTATGAATAATATTTTAACTGTTGCCATTGGTGGCGCTTTCGGCTCAACATTACGATATTTAATGGGATTGGGTTTGCTTAGTCTTTTTGGAAAAGGCTTTCCTTTTTCTACACTATCAGTCAATATATTAGGCTCTTTTATTATGGGAATAGTTTATCAATCAGTGCAGCAGGGCACACTTTCACAATCACCTTGGTGGCCACTGGTTGGTATGGGATTTTTAGGCGCCCTAACAACTTTTTCTTCATTTTCATTAGATACTTTACTGTTAATGCAACAAGGTTTCCTATTTAAAGCCACATTGAATGTTCTATTAAATGTAGTGGTGTGTCTTGTAGTTGTTTATATCGGTATGTTGTTTGCCATAAAAAGTTAGCCAAGGAATGATAAAATGCTCGATTCAACATTTTTTCGAATCAATGTTAGTGAAACCGCAGAAAAATTAATGGCTCGTGGCTATCAATTAGATGTATCACTTGTTGTTGATCTAGAGACGCAGAGAAAATCATTACAGGTAAAAACGGAAACCTTGCAAGCAGCTCGAAACGCGCGATCAAAAGAGATTGGTTTAGCGGCGAAGCGTGGAGAAGA
Source organism: Psychromonas sp. (assembly GCA_023145575.1). Taxonomy (GTDB): domain Bacteria; phylum Pseudomonadota; class Gammaproteobacteria; order Enterobacterales; family Psychromonadaceae; genus Psychromonas. The sequence continues at coordinate 2,366 of JAGLDN010000383.1, read as the reverse complement.
TATTACAAGTTTACGCGCAGAAATGAATACCTTTTCCGCTCAATTAAATGCGGTGAAAGCGGAATTTGAAACGGTCAATGCAAAGATCAAAGATATCGCATCAAGTGTGCCTAATTTACCACATGACTCTGTTCCAATTGGTAAAGATGAAGATCAAAATGTTGAAGTATCAACATGGGGTAGCCCAAGGAAATTTGCATTTGATGTAAAAGATCACGTAGATTTGGGCGAAGCACTTGATGGTTTAGATTTCAAATCTGCGGTTAAAATTAGCGGCTCTCGGTTTATTGTCATGAAAGGGCAAATCGCAAAAATGCACCGTGCACTTGCGCAATATATGTTAGATCTTCATACTCAGACGCATGGATATACTGAGTTATATGTTCCTTATTTAGTTAATGCAGAAAGCTTATTCGGGACAACGCAACTACCAAAATTTGGGGATGATTTGTTTAATACAAATCCTGCAACACAAGAGGGCATAGGCATGTCATTAATCCCAACAGCAGAAGTCCCTTTGACTAATATGGCTCGTGATATAATTTATGATGAGGCAGATCTGCCGATTAAAATGACAGCACATACACCGTGTTTTAGAAGTGAAGCTGGCTCTTATGGTCGTGATACTCGTGGCCTCATACGCCAGCATCAATTTGATAAAGTTGAAATGGTGCAATTCGTGCATCCAGAAAAAAGTTTTGAAGCATTAGAAGAGCTTACATGCCATGCAGAGCAAGTGCTGAAAAATCTGAATCTTCCATATCGAAAGGTTATATTATGTACAGGTGACATGGGATTTGCTGCAACTAAAACGTATGATTTAGAAGTTTGGTTGCCCGCTCAAAATGCTTATCGTGAAATTTCATCTTGCTCTAATATTGGTGATTTTCAAGCGCGCCGCTTAAAAGCACGTTTCCGTCCAACGGGCGCTAAAAAAACTGAATTTATTCATACGTTAAATGGATCGGGTCTCGCAGTTGGTCGTACACTCGTTGCAGTTCTTGAAAACTATCAATTAGAAGACGGACGAATAGAAGTGCCTGCAGTATTGGTGGCATACATGGGTGGGTTGACGCACATTGGTTAGCTGTTCTCAATAAAGATTTATCATGCTTTAGTTCGGGTAATCAGAATAATGCGCAACATTGTAACTATTAACGATTAGCTTATGCTAATCATTTGTCTAACGAATTAACGAGATCATATTTATTCGTTTATGGTTACTCCCTTTTCGATTGCTACGCGAAGGGCTGTCTTTTTTCATAAAAAACCGGACTAAAGCCCTGAAAGGCAAGATCCTTGCACCAATTTGCATCGTTATAAAATCGCTATAGAGAATAACTATTAAGAATTAAAGTCTTTATTTTAATACTCCCTCTTGTTGATTCGCTCCGCGAATCGTCAAGAGGGCAATTTTATGCCGAGTGTCCGTGCGCAATTTGCCTTGCTTACTTTTCACCTTGATAGTCACATGGGTATAAATGAGGAAAAGCAAGTAAGACATGAATTAAAGGATTTTTCACACTATCTAATGTCCTAAAACGCTCACGGATAATGTTTTTGACAATACGCCTAATTGCGATTTACCTCTTTAATAGTTATGCTCGAGCTGGTACTTGCCATTTCTTAGCTTGATGTCATTATATTCAGTGATGAGAGGCGGCATCGCTTTATTTACGGTGTATTTTAACTCATACTTAAAGATTTGTTGATCTGGCAGATCAAAGTGCTTCATGAACATTATTGAAAAATATTGGCAAGTATTTTTAAATAAGCAAGCCCTTTTCCATGGGCCTCTTCTGATAGCTAGCTGAAGTGTGGACTTAAATACATCTCTAAATGTATGTGGAGTTTCTAGTGCTATCCATTCAAATTTGTTGTTTTTTGTAGCTCTAGCGCTTGGCAATGCTGTGCCGTATAAGATCCTGTAACCACATTCTATGAGATCCACTTTAATTGCAATATTTGTCGATGTATATAGAAATATTTCCCAGTGGTCACAACTTCTATCCCCCCCCATAAAAAGGCTTATCCAAGATATTTTTTCATTAAGATTATTAAAACCAGCAAAATGTGGTGCTTGTTTTAGTAGCGCTTCTACTGTGTAATACATTTCCGTAGAACATCTCTGTTTATTTGTAAAATCGTGTATAATAATATCTGTCATTTATATCCTTAGATTCAATACTCAAGTGCATAGCTTAAATTAGTTTGAAAAGTAGCCAATTGATTGTATATCAATTACACCTGAAGATACAAATTCCAGATGTGATGGATATATATCTATATAGTTTAAATTGATCTGTGATGACTCAGTTGGGCTTGATTTAATTCAGTTTAATAATTATTAGGCGACAATTAACTTG
>JAGLDN010000382.1 GCA_023145575.1 Psychromonas sp. | reverse complement strand
AAGGAAACTTATAACAATTAGCGCTGTTATAAAATTTCGACTTAGAATAACTAGGCTTTAATTTTATGCCTGGCAGCTTGGTACTATTTCCCTTGCTGAATTTGCACTTTTACGTCACATGGGTATAGGTATGAACAAGAAAAGATAACCCACCTCTAGTTATTGTCCATCATTAACGGTAGAATTAATGTTTATTTTATTGGTTGATAGGTTTATTGTTCATGAAAACGAAAATTCAAAAATTACTTGAGCAATCCATTGCCACTTTACATTCACAAGGCATTATTCCTAAGGATATTGAGCCTCGTATTACAATTGACCGGACCAAAGATAAATCTCATGGCGACTTTGCTAATAATCTTGCACTAATTTTAGCAAAGCCATTAAAACAGAATCCTCGTGAACTCGCTCAAATAATTGTACAAAATATACCAGTATCTGATCTTATTCTTAAAATGGAAATTGCAGGGCCTGGGTTCATTAATTTTTTTCTTAACCCTCATTATCTTGAGTTACAAGTTGCTAGTGCTTATGACAATTCGCATTTAAAGGTGAAAATTAGCGCAACGCCACAAACCATTGTTGTTGATTACTCATCACCAAACCTTGCAAAAGAAATGCATGTAGGACACCTTAGATCTACCATTATTGGTGATGCGGTTGCTAGAACACTTGAATTTCTAGGAAATAAGGTTATCCGTCAAAATCATGTTGGCGATTGGGGAACACAATTTGGCATGTTGCTCGCGTATATGGAAGAGTTACGCGGAAAAGGCGAAGTAATTAACAAAACCCTTGCAAATCTTGAGGTTTTTTATCGTGCTGCAAAATGTCGTTTTGATGAATCAGATGCATTTGCATCACGCGCCAGAGAGCTGGTTGTTGCCTTACAAAAGGGTAATAATGAATGCCTTATACTCTGGAAAGAGTTTAAAACGATGAGTCTTTCACATTGTCAAGAGGCCTACGAACGCTTAGGCGTTAGTTTAACAACTGACGATGTCCGTGGCGAAAGTGCTTACAATGATGATCTTGCTGATGTTATGAAAGCACTCGAGGCAAAGGGTTTATTAAAAGAAAGTCAAGGCGCAAAATGTGTATTCTTAGATAACTTTAAAAATAAAAATGGCGAATCAGTGCCTGTCATCATTCAAAAGAAAGACGGAGGGTTTTTATATGCAACGTCTGATTTAGCTGCGCTTCGTTATCGCCAAGAGATTTTAAATGCAGATCGCGTACTTTATTTTGTCGATGCGCGGCAAGCGTTGCATTTCCAACAGGTATTTGAAGTTGCCCGTCAAGCTCATTTTGTAAAGCAAGACACTAAGCTTGAATTCATGGCATTCGGTACAGTGATGGGACAAGATGGACGCCCATTTAAAACACGTACAGGGGCAACACCCAAATTAGCGGATCTACTCACAGAAGCTACCGATCGCGCCTATGTATTAGTAAAAGAAAAAAACATACACAGAAGTGAAGAAGATCTTCAACAAATTGCGCGTGTTATTGGAATATCTTCGGTTAAATATGCTGACTTATCAAAAAATCGCACCAGTAATTATACTTTTAGCTTTGAAACTATGCTCAGTTTTGAGGGAAATACCGCGCCCTATCTTTTATACGCTTATGTACGAGTCGTAAGTATTTTTAATAAAGCGAAGATTGATCTAGATGGACTTACAGGCGATGTTGCCTTCACGCACGAAAAAGAAATTGTTTTGGCTAATAAGCTTATGCAGTTTAATGACGTGATTAACCAAGTTGGACAACAAGGTCTTCCGCATTTATTATGTGGCTACCTATATGAAGTTGCTGGGGCATTTTCAAGTTTTTATGAAGCTTGTCCAATCTTAATTGCCGAGACAGATAGTCAAAGGCAAAGTCGCCTAAAACTTGCGGCTCTAACTGCAAAGAGATTGCAAAAAGGTCTGCATTTGCTCGGAATTAATACTTTGGAACGTATGTGAAATGGCAATAAGAAAACAACGAAACCCTGCAAAACTGGTAAAAAGACATCCAATGAAACGCCCGACTAAAAAGAAAAAGTCGCGTACTAAAATGGGCAGCCCCATTATAGCTGTTATACTGGCATCGGCACTCATTGTATGTATTTCTTATATTCTTTTTTCAACAAATAAAGGAAAAAAGCCAGCTACTCACATTAGACAAGAGAAGTCTTCTTCGCAGGCTCCTGTAGAGATCTTACCAAAAAAACCCAAGGCCAAATGGCTTTATGAAACCGATTTAGTTTCAAAAGTGGTTCCTGTAGATCTTCCAGAAAAAAAAATATCAACACAAAGATACCAAATGCAATGTGGATCTTTTCGTATCAAAGCACAAGCAGAGGCATTAAAAGCAAAGATAGCGTTTCAAGGTTTACATAGTGAAGTTAACAAAACAGGTAATTGGTTTCGTGTGTTCCTAGGGCCTTATAAACGCAGACGTAATGCTGAAAAAGATAAACACAAATTACAAAGAGCTAGAATTTACGGATGCTATGTTTGGCTATGGCGTTAAAAATCGCTACCCATATGATGCCTTCTGCTGATCATCGATTACTCATTACTCGGATGTTATTGCATATTTATGTAGCATGTATATAAACAAAAAGCAGCATATTTTATTTTCTTTTTTTATATTCTATTCCTTGAAAAAAGTAATATTATCCCCATATACAACATATAAAAACTTGTCATTTGAGATGAAAATTAAGCCAGTTAACCTTTAATTTTGGTGGTGGAGATATCCCCCGACCCCCCAAAAAAAATTGTGTACTTCGCATTTTGATGTTCTTTGAGTACACATTAATGGTATTTTAATGGTTATGGCTAAATCAAGAAGGGCTAGGTTAATTTAGGAAAGGTAATAAATATGACGACGATTATTTCAGTACGTCGCGGTGAACAAGTGGTTGTTGGTGGAGATGGACAAGTATCGCTTGGTAATACCGTTATGAAAGGCAACGCTAAAAAAGTTCATCGGCTCTACAATGACAAAGTTATTGCTGGTTTCGCAGGTGGAACTGCAGATGCATTTACATTATTGGAACGCTTTGAAGGTAAATTACAATCACACCAAGGTAATTTAGAGCGTAGCGCAGTTGAGCTTGCAAAAGACTGGCGAACAGATAAAATTCTTCGTAAACTAGAGGCTTTGCTTGCAGTCGCAGATAAAAAACATTCCTATATTATTACAGGCAATGGAGATGTAGTTCGCCCTGAAAATGACCTTATAGCCATTGGATCGGGTGGGAATTTTGCACAAGCTGCTGCGATGGCATTACTTGAAAATACAGACTTAGACGCAAAAACGATTGTAGAAAAAGCACTTGCGATTGCAGGAAAGATTTGCGTTTTCACTAATACAAATCATACAATTGAAGTGATTGACTACAGTTAAAACAAATGATAGGAATTCTAAAATCATGTCAGAATTGACCCCAAAAGAAATTGTACACGAATTAGATCGTCATATTATAGGGCAGAGCAAGGCCAAAAGGGCAGTCGCAATTGCACTTCGAAATCGTTGGCGGCGTATGCAACTTGATGATGATATTCGTCAAGAAGTGACACCGAAAAATATTTTAATGATTGGTCCTACTGGGGTTGGTAAAACAGAAATAGCACGTCGATTAGCAAAACTTGCGAATGCACCTTTTATTAAAGTTGAAGCAACTAAGTTTACTGAAATCGGGTATGTAGGTAAAGAAGTTGAGACAATTGTGCGTGATTTAGTTGATGTTGCAATTAAAATAACGCGTGAACAAGAGATAAAAAAAGTCACAGAGCGCGCTGAAGATATTGCAGAAGATAAAATTCTAGATATTTTGATTCCCCCAGCAAAAAAAAGTGTTGATGGTGCATCTGAGAAAGCAGAAGATGGCGCGGCACGTCAATCATTTCGCAAAAAATTACGAGAAGGTAAGCTTGCAGATAAAGAAATAGAAATTAATGTACCTGTGCAACCTATTGGTGTTGAAATTATGGCTCCACCGGGCATGGAAGAAATGACTAATCAGCTACAAGGCATGTTCCAGAACATGTCAGAGAAACAAGAACAAAAAAAACGCATCATGAAAATTAAAGATGCGCTAAACGCTTTGACAGAAAAAGAGGCTGCTAATTTAATTAATCTCGATGATTTAAAAGAGAAAGCAATTTTTGCCGCTGAAAATAATGGCATTATTTTTATTGATGAAATTGATAAAATTTGTAAGCGTGGTGATACTAACGGACCTGATGTATCCCGCGAAGGGGTACAGCGTGATTTATTACCTTTAATTGAAGGGTCAACAGTTAGTACTAAGCACGGCATGGTTAAAACAGATCATATGTTATTTATTGCATCGGGTGCATTTCAAGTTGCAAAGCCATCTGATCTTATTCCTGAATTACAAGGGAGATTACCTATCCGTGTTGAGCTAGAAGCGTTAACGGAAAATGATTTAGCCCGTATTTTAACGGAGCCTAAAGCATCTCTTACTGAGCAATATCAAGCATTGCTTAAAACAGAAGGCGTATCTATCAAATTTACTGAAAGTGGCGTTGGTAAAATTGCACATGCAGCTTGGCAAGTAAATGAAAAGACTGAAAATATTGGTGCCCGCCGATTACATACACTCATGGAGTGTATCATGGATGAAATATCGTATGAGGCATGCGATCGAAGTGGTGAACATATTACGATCAATGATGATTATGTAGCAACAAAACTTGATGACGTTGTTCAAAATGAAGATTTAAGCCGCTTTATTCTTTAGCAGAGTTATTAACTGATGTTAATGTTACATAGCCTTCAGATAGAATGTGACTTACATCAATAGATAAGAATAACAATCTTCATTTTAATTGATCTCAGATGACTAACTCAACAGGGTGGGGTAATGTGCTGTTTAAATATTGACCGCGCAATGTCTCAGATCTGATACAATGAATAGGAATGACGTGAATTTTTTGATAAATTTTAAAAAAAGAATCTCATTATTTTATTTTGGACATTTGTTGTGATTAATTTGATTTTTAAATGCTTGATAAGGTACTGCAATTACTCTATATCTTCCTTTACTGTCATTTGCTCCTGCGGAAACGACGCCTATAATATTTACCGCTGTTTTTGTGATTTGCATAACGGGCGCACCAGAACTCCCATGAGTAATTGGACAATTTTTTAATCGCATTGTTTTGTTTTTATTAAAGGGCAGTGCTAACAAACAGGAGTCGATAATATCGAGATGTTGTTGAGAGGCATTATTATATTTTGTAACAGTTAGCTTGTGGGGTATTGTTTTCTTATTATATTTTAACATGTTTTTTTGACAGCCAATATTTTTTTCTAGCGTCACAACTGCCCAATCGCCATATAAAAAACCTTCTTTAAAACCTTTAGTCGGGATCTCATTTAAACCAACAGTATATGTTTTAACTTTACTTTGTATTATTGAATTACTTTTTTGATTATTAATCCGAAAGTGAATGTGCCGAGGAGAAATATAGTGTCTTGTTTTTTGGTTAAATAAACAGTGTGCAGCCGTGACTATTTGATTGGCACTCACTAATGATGCCGTACAAAATTTATTTCCAGCAATTATTTTTCCAACCATTGAATAGTCATTAATTTTTATTTGAGCATTAATAAAAGTAGGGCTTATTAGCGCCGTTAACGTAAAACACATAGATATAAAATATTTCAAAATGAACCTCTTCGGGCAGTTAAAATTTATTAAATACCCATTTTACGTAAATGAGAACTAATTTTCTATTTAGAAAATATAAGAATAACAACATGTTAAGTGCTGAGGTCTGCTTTTTATTCTCTGAGGAGAAAATTTACGCAGTTTATCCTTGATAACCAAATTTGACGATCTTATGTTTCTTCTTGAGATGACAGTGGAAAACACTCACAATTATTAATGAAGCGCATTTACGCCTATACCTATTAATAATAGAACACATTTTATAATTACGCGATTTATAAGGAAAATATATGAGGTAAGCGAATTTAGGCGAGAACATATCTATTTGGTAATCATATTTTCAGAAAATTAACAAGATTTCCCTCTGTGTCAGAATATTTTCAATATGAGCCTAAATAAATTCTCATAATGATTAAATAGGTTAAAGAAACAACAGATGAGACATCATTTAACTGATGTTACGCAGTTAAACAATGGTTGGATAACTCTATTAACCAAACCCCAACAGGATCACTTGTTGGTAAATCATTGCACTACTCAAATATCAACTGCTCACGGCTAATTAAATTTTAACGGGTGGACAAGTGCCAATAGATAACAATGCAACAGAAAATGAAATTCGACCTTTTATAATTGGCCGTAAAAACTGGTTACATTAAGATAGCGTTTATGGTGCCAATGCAGGCGCCGCGATTTACAAAGTGCTTGAAACTGGTAAAGCCAATGGTCTTGATACTTACGACCATATGAAATATATTCCTATGTTACTTTGAAATGCAACGTCACATCGGCAAATAGTGCCAAGCTGCTAGGCATGAATTGGGCTTTGATGATTAACTGCATTAATAACCAAAGGTAGAATTAAAATAAAGGCTTTAATTCTTAACTAATTGTTCTAAATCTCGATTTTATAACAAGATAGTTTGGAGCTAGCTGCCTGCAATTCGAGGCTTTAGTTCGTTTTTTTATGAAAAAAGGCACTGCTTCGTTATAACATTCGAAAATGGAGTAACCAATAATAATTAATATACCTTCGTTAATGCGATGGCTAAACGATTCGCATCGCTAATCGTTTATATATCTCCTGTTACGCCTTGCTCTGATGTCCGAGCTAAAGCATTAAAAGCAATTTGAGGTATCATGGGTATATAATCGAAAAGGTACCACTTGCAAAACCGATTATCAAGTCGCTAAATTATTGCGATAGAGCCTTACAAATATCGATTTAATGGCATGGGATAAATACAGCTAACGTGGGAGCATTGATCGCTTACGTAACAATGACATATTATTTCCCATTAGAGAGTGATGCTATTATTTGTGTTGCAGCCGAATCAACAGAGAATTTTTCTAATAATAATTGATTTGCATACTTCCCTGTTTGTATTCGAAGTAATTCATTGCTGGCAAGCTCTTTAGCTGCTCTATAAAAATCAAGATCATCACCATTATTCAAAATACAGCCGGCCTTAGCATCCTGTATCATGTCTCTCAGATCATTTCCTTGAATAACACTGCCTAATATTGGTAAAGAGTGGACCATGTAACCTTATAACTTACCCGGAAAATTATGCGCAGTATGTTTAGCTGATAAAGAGAATAAACCTACATCAATTTAATTCAATATTAGTTTATAATCTTGTTGAGACACAGAAGGTTATTAGGCGACAATTAACTTGGC
>JAGLDN010000381.1 GCA_023145575.1 Psychromonas sp. | reverse complement strand
ATTAACAACGACGATACCTTTTTAGTGCCAATCACAGATGCTTCACCTGTATTTGATTTTGAATCTGGAAAAAGTTTCTTTCAGGCCTACAAACTAGATTTTCCATCAAGTGAATTAGAGCTAGAAATCAGTGCGATCATTTCAAATACCGTCATTAATCCTCAAATCATGTTGTTAGATGGTAACTTTAAAGTAACGCGTATCATAAGCGCCAATGCCTTTAAATATAACGAAGCACATCTTTTAAATGGCGATCAATTAAGCACAACAATCAAAATTAATCGCCCAAAATCAGATCGCATTGAAAATGAAACCTACCTTGTTTTTTACACTACCGATGATGCTGTTTTAGGTGCGACAACTATTGTTCACCCAGCAAAACAGTTTGCTAAAGCGAACAGCACAGTGCCACCAGCCATTGATGATCCCATTATTCCGCATTCAAGTGTTGGCGTTATAAAATTAGCCTTTGATGTGATTGATGTTGAAGAAGTAGGCGAGGAGTCTTATAAGCCTGAATATGTCACTGATGTTAAAACCAGTGAAAGTGAATTCAATGAGCAAATTATCAAAGCCGTTAAAGCGAATGATATTGATAAAGCACTGACCATCGTTGAAAAAGCTGAAAAGACAGGCTCAAAAACAGCGCGACCTACTTTTATTGAAGCGTTGAAGAAGTAAAAAAAACATCAAAGAGCCTGATATTAGTTATTTTAATGATGAGATAATATAATTTCAGGCACGCTTTCTAATGCGACTTCTTTATCAATTGCACCGATTTTTACGGCTTCTTTGGGCATACCGTAAACAACACAACTTGCTTCATCTTGTGCAATAGTTAATGCCCCTGTGTCATGCAGTTCTTTCAACCCTTTTGCACCATCATCACCCATGCCAGTTAGGATAATACCAATGGCATTTTTTCCTGCTGACTTTGCTACTGATCTAAACAGCACATTAACAGAAGGCTTATGTCGCGTAACTAATGGGCCATCTTTAACTTCAACACGATATTGCGCACCACTGCGCCTTAATAATAAGTGCCTCCCTCCCGGTGCAATAAGCACCAAGCCGGGTAAAATTCGATCGTTATTTTGTGCTTCTTTTACGGTTACTTCACAAATATTATTTAAGCGATTTGCAAAAGAAGCAGTAAAAAGCTCTGGCATGTGCTGAACAATCACAATACCCGGAGAGGTTTTAGGTAAGCGCGTTAGAATATGTTCAATAGCTTGCGTCCCTCCTGTTGATGCTCCAATGGCAATCACGCGATCGGTTGTATGTTCCATTGCTTGCATTATTTTAGGTGCAGTCGTCTTTTTACCAAGGCTATGTTTCATTCTATGCAATTTTGCTTGAGATGCGCCTTTAATTGCATTACTCATTAAAATTGAAGATTCTTGTAAAAAATCGCGTAAATTTACTGTCGGTTTGGTAATAATATCAACAGCGCCCGCACTCATTGCCTCCATGACAACGTGCGCACCTTTAGTCGTCAGTGTTGAGCAGATAACAACGGGCGTTGGATGTTCAATCATAATTTTCTTGAGAAATGTAATACCGTCCATACGAGGCATTTCAATATCAAGCACAATTACATCAGGCCACTGTTCATCTAATTTTTTTAATGCAAAAATGGGATCTGATGCCGCGCCAATTACCTGAAAGCCTGAAATTTTATTAAGTACGTCTGTTAATACTTGCCGAACAACGGCCGAATCATCAATGATGAATATTTTTATATCTGTCATAGCAATATAACCTTGTTGTCGGATTTAGTTTTACCAAAAATCGATACGATTTGTGCTTGTATTTTGCGTTTGCTCTTTTTGATTAATCAGGTTTTTATTAAGATGATTTTTTTCTTCTTTTTGTATTTGTCGTTCTAAATCTTGATCAATTTTACGCATATAAACGCTATTGTCATGCCCCATAAAATGAATGTTTCGCCCTATTTTTCCACCTAATGATGAAGCAACTATTGGAATTTTTTCAAACGTTAAAAATTCTTTAATAAATGACACATTCATTTCACCAATTGAACAATGATCTTTTTTTTCAAATGCAGTATGCAGTATCTCTGCACCACCAAAACATTTAGCTTTCATATTTTTTTTTGTTGCGCCCCTCATTAACATATCGTTAATAAGTAACTCCATTGCATGTACGCCATAACGTCCTGCCTGTGTGATTATCACATTTTTCTTTTGATTGTGTTGCTGCGAGAGCAAAAAATGATTCATCCCGATCACTTTTGTGATCGGATCATAAAGGCAGGCTGAAACACATGAACCAAGTAAGGTTGAAATAACTTCTTGTTGTGTACTGACATAGAACTCTCCAGGCTCAATAATTATCCGTCGCGTGTTTTTGTAAGGTTGGATATTCATAGTTTCATATAAATAGAGGGCTGTATCATTTTCAATTTATCTGTAACACGCGATAATGTTTCAGAATGACTGATGAAAAAATATCCACCGGGTTTTAATTTATCAATGAGTTGATTTACAACTTGTTTTTTGGTTTCATTATTAAAATAAATGAGCACATTTCTTAAAAAGATCACATCGAAAGTATTTATTTTTTCAGGGAGGCGCTTTGTTAAATTCACTCGATGAAAGCTTATTTTTTGTCGAAGTTTATCATTAACCCTCAAAACACCCGCTTGTTCTCTCACTCCCTTTAGGCAATATTTTTTCATCAATGCAGGATCGAGAAGCTCTAGCCTCTCCATAAAATAAATACCCTGCGACGCTTTTTTCAAAACCGTGCTATTAATATCTGTAGCGAGTATATCCCATGTTTTAGTCCCCGCACTTTCTGAAAGCAACATTGCTAAAGAGTATGCTTCTTCGCCTGATGAACTTGCCGCACTCCACACTTTGAAATG
>JAGLDN010000380.1 GCA_023145575.1 Psychromonas sp. | reverse complement strand
ACAAAGATCAACAGCCCCTAGTATTGAAGAAATTATTGGTCAGGTGTTAAGAAAACACAAAAGTAGTATTATTTGCCATATTTAAGAGTATGCATCAACTCAAAACACAACATAAAATAATGGTGGTTCAAAAAGCTATTTAACTCATGAGTTAACATTATCTGTCATTCAACATCTTAGTGAAAACACTTATGCTCACATGAATGAAATTGGTCAGTTTATAAAGCTAAATTTAACATTGAGTTCTTTGCTCTTGGCATAAAAAATGGTGACATCGCAACGGGTTTAGTTATAAGCAGTTTATAAGGTGTTGCACATAAATATGAATGTGCAAAACAACGTGTGGTTTAATTGAAAATATTAATGGACTATCATTCCAATATTAGCCAAAGTCAACAGGCGTTATCGCTAATTTAATAAAACTATATAACAGGTCGCGAAAGATGCTTTTTAAAAGCGTCATTTAAATGTTGGAAAAATACAGAATCAGGCAAGTCGTCTATCGGTTATCCACGTTTAGTTTAAAACTGTTTTGCTATTAATATTCCCATTCTTTATCAAAACGAAATGGGAATAATCCAGTGCTAGTTTTATTTCACAACCCCTTTAATAATATAAACGCCATTTGGTTTTGAATCGCCAGTGTTTATAGTACTGGACGCAATGACATCCATGTCATCAAGAACGGTCAATGAATTCCATAAAGCAGTGCCGTTGGCCTTAATTAAGTTTGAAGTAAATGGAGTACTCATAGAAGAAAAGTTTTCCGCTTTGTTATTGCCGATATAAACTCTGATTATTAAACCTTTTTTCGAGTGATCCTTTTGGGTTTTAATAAAAAGCAATGTATCACCATTAGGTAGCTGGGCAAGATAGGGAGAGCTACCAGATTTTTTTGATGATAATTGATCTCCTTTAGCAAGCGCTCGGTTTCTTTTCTTATTTCCGCCATCAACAACACCAGAAGACCAATTGTCACCGAAATCAGTTCGAATAGTAGCAGGCTTAAACATACGATCGAAGCCATTATCCTCAATAGAAAAATAAAGTTGTAACTCTCCTGATGGTAGTTGGAGAAATGCTGGTTCCCAGACACCTTGGGCACTGACATTCCCACCAGAATAAACTATTTTTTCAGGAGACCAAGTTACTCCTTTATCATGAGATGTGATAATTCTAATTTGATAATTATCAGAGCCACCCTCTTTGTTAGGGCGTGCATTATATCCATATACCCAAGTACCATCTGCTAGTTCAATGAATGCCGCATTAGTATAAGTGTATTTACTCCCCCCATCACCAAGATTTACTTCATTAGACCAAGTGTTGCCTTCATCGGAACTGATACGGTAATTAATCTTTGAACCGTTACTGTAAACTAAGACAAGCCCATTACCAGATAGTTTTACAATCCGAGAATATTCTCCTGCGGTGACAAATTTCAAGGTGTTTTGCTGCCAATTAATTTTTACCTTATGTCGTTTTTGTTCATTTTGAATCGAAGCGGCATCACTTTTTTTAGCTATTGGTAGTGCCGTTAAATTAGTCGGCGTTGTATCTGCGCTATTAAAATTTTCGGCAAACCCCGTTGTTACAGTAAAAAAATTGTAAATAAAGCTATTTTGATAAAAGTATATTGTAGATAATTAAATCTAGGTTTTTTCATATTTTTAATCCTTTTAGAATGTGGCAGATTCAACCGCCAAATGCATAATCATCACGCTGCTAACGCTGGCACAAGTTTCATCATCATTTCTAATGGTGATTTGTATAATAGCACTTTTCTTGGTCTATTATTGAACCAAATTAAATTACTATATGAACGGCTTCATCGTGGATCAGTATAAAATCTGTAGATTTAGACCAATATTATCAAAAAGTTCATTGGTATTTTCATTCAACCCTCGCTGCCATGAGCAATATGGATCTTGAAAAAATGATCACATTCAAGCTTTTTATAAACCTCTTTATGATAAGCAAATTCTTTACCATTGTCAGCTGTGATTGTTAAACGACATCCTTGAATGGTGCCAATTATTCAATCGTTGTATCTGTCACTGTTCTCGCTGATTTATTAAAAATTCGCTTCGTTACCGTGTAACGAGTTAGCCGTTCAACTATTGTCACTAAAGCACCGTCATGGCCTTTTCAGATGACCAGATCTATCTCCCAATCACCAACTCGAGTACGCTCATTAATAATGTCTGGACGCTCTTCTATACCTAGGCGATCCTTTATATACCTGTGCTCAGCCAATTTCGCCTTAGATGTGAAAGTATATAACCTCGCTTGCCTGCACAAGAATTTGTAGAGATCGTAGCCTTGCTATTTGTCTTCACAAATGAACTTATAGATTGTTTCATGACTGACTTTAATGGTCTTCTCAATACCACTCTTTAATCGACCAGTTATTTGCCTCTGGGCTCCATTTTTCTTTGAGTTTTGATGTAATGTATTCAATCGTTTCAATCGTTTCAATCGTCATAACTGGATAGGAAACCGCTCTTGTTCGCCTTTTAATTGCTTTGTATAGCACGACAACCTAGCTTACAATATAGCGTTTCAACTCTCGTGAAATCGTTGATTTATAAACGCCATGTTGATTCCTAAATTGATTTTACTTATTGTGCTTTTATTTACAGAATAAAGTTGGTATCTTATATCCCCCGTCTATTGTTTATGTTATTTCATTATTTGTTACAGGAAAGGTAGTTAATATACATTTAACTGGCTACTTTTCCAACAAATGTAAGCTATGCATTTGTGAATTAAATCAAAGCATCTTTATATCTAATATCCTAGAAAGGAACATTAAATGTTTTCATTTAGAAAAAAGTCAGGCAGCAGAAATATGCCAAAAAAACAAAAAAATATGCCAAATCGAGAAAATCCCGAAAATCCCGAAAATCCCGAAGTTCTGATACATCACGACCAAATACCACCACCTATCATTCATATAATTGAACCTGATTTACCAACAATAAATATTATATTTTCTAACATGACAAAAGAATTTACTGAAGATGAAATGTTACTACTAGGAACACATACAAATTACTGCGTTGAACTGATAGATAGGATCAAAAAAAGTGCTGATAATGACTTTGTTCATGATCTTGATAAGTTAGAATATTGGTTAGGAAAAATCAACAGTGACCATAGCTTTATTGCTAATGCTAAGTTATATCTAAATCAACTACACCAGACCTTACATAATGATAGAAAAAATCTACTATATGCAAGACAACCTAGATTTCATCGTGAAGATTTACTTACAACTCAGCTTTGTGACGATTGTGCAGAAGCCAAGGATAATGCCGATCCTACCGATGGTAACTCAACACGTAGTAGTCGTTATTTAACGGCCTCAAAACAATTATGTGATGACTTTAATGTTGGTGTTATCGGTCCACATGTAAATCGTCCAGATAGACTGCGTGTTAATACGACTCGAGCTAGACAGTTTGTAACGGGTACCTCGGACTACTTACAACAAATAGAACAAGAAGAAGAGGTCCTCATTATACAAGATGTAACGTATCAAATTCGGGTTGATGACGATATGTTTTCCGAAAGTACATCAGTGGCTCAGAGAATACAAATTATTCTTCATCAAATGTGTCGTCATGTTAATAATATATCTGATTTGTACTCACAAGAAGGGATAGGTAATAATAAAGCTCGTGAATCGGATTGCCTATTTTTAGCAGGATTTGCGCCAAGTCAAGCTAGACGTAATGGCGGTAACTGGAGCTTTCTTTATTCGAACTGGGACGAACCTTTAACACCGGATGATTGGAGTCATAGAGGTCTCTTAAAAGTAGTAACTATCAAACCTCGAAAGCGGCAGAAGGCCGACATAGGTGGCACTAGAGATGACTATGGATCAGAAGAAGAACAATATCAACCGACCACCTGGTATTGCGACAGTGAAACTTGCCTATCGTGCGACAAAATAATATGAATGACGGGAAGACAATTACGAGTATTTGAAAGTCAAGGCACCCAAGTTAATATAAATATATTTGCTATTATAACCATGCACGAAAAAATGGGAAGTCCTCTGCGTAATCGATAATTAGAGAAAGACGTAAAGTTTATGTTGATACTTGATAAAGCATGAGCTTATCTATAGTGAAGTTGATATTACATTCCGACCGATGCTTGATAATACATTTAACAAGTCTCTAGTCACCATGGCTATCGCGGAGTGACCTTCTTCAAAAATAGCTTCGCAATCGTTTTGGGTAGTCTATATAAAGAGACATTTAAACTTTAATGGTTAGCCATTATCAAATACTGCCAAGCTGTCCCCTCATTAATTAAGTCCGTTAATTATGTCTTGGAGTTTGAATAAAAAAGACACATTTAAACTGTTTTATTTTAGAGCTGGCACATCAACGGACAAGCTTTG
>JAGLDN010000038.1 GCA_023145575.1 Psychromonas sp. | reverse complement strand
ACATATCCAATTGTTTTTATTTCAGACCACTCAAAAGCAATATCACCTAGTTCAGACAAATCATGTTTAACTAAATGATGCTTTGTTTCTTCCCTTTCATGGCCTTTATTACTCTGAGAAAATACATTTTCTGTTGCAGTATTTAAAGTCTTTACATCGAATATTTCATTAAGTTTATTAAACAATCTAGGCTGATTTCCTTTTACTGCTAGAAGGTAATCTCCGCCTTTATCCACAATATTCTTGGCAATTTTAGTTTGGCACCCCATTGCATCAATGGTAACTAAGCAACCTCTTATATCAAGCAACTTCAGTAATTCAGGGATAGCCGTTATTTCATTCGATTTTTGATTCGTTTTTATTTGCCCAATGACCACTTCATTTGCAGCTGCAAATGCTGAAACCATATGGATTGCATCTTTCTTATATTTTTGATTATACGACGCTCTTAAGCATTTTCCATCGATTGCAATGATGCCGCCATGTGTAATTTCTTGACAGTCATTCATCCATTTTAGAAAAGTTTTCTGACCGCTTTCTTGCCAATCGCTGAGAAAACGTGCGAGATTGTATGATATGAAGGAGCCCCATGCTCAAATGCGGTAAATTTTCTTAGCCATTGGAGGTTATCTTCTTCAAAATCACTAATTTCTTACCAACGATCTGCGCCAGCAATAGTTGCTGTTATCGTTAAAAATAGAATTTGAGATAGACATGGTCTTTTTTCCAAGGTTGGCGGACATATCGAATAATTGAAAGATAATTATAAGCGCTGCTCCATTCATTATATATTTCTCTCTCACGTAAAGATAAGCATAAGATCATAGCTAAAACCGATCTAGAACCCATTCTTTTAATTTACAAAGATCGTGGGAGATTTCTCGCATGGGTATAGTTATCATTTTTGATAATATTCAAGTAAAAAGTTAGATTGAAACTGTTTATTTATGGAACTCTTCATAATTAAGCCTTGGACCGCGTGGCGGTCGCATATAACGTGGGTATAATACGTAAAAAGAGATCAATTAAATTTCTAATGAGAAAAAGCCAAGATAAATAGATTGGCTTTTTTAATGAAAAACAACTTAATTTGAGGACGCCAACACAATTTTTTTCATATCAGTCATATACCCACGAAGTTTCTTGCCGATGATCTCAACAGGGTGAGACCGTATTGCTTCGTTTATTTCAATTAAACGGGCGTTATCAACTGAATTGGATTTGACGTTAAGATCTCTGCCTAGCATTTCAGGATGCATTGATTTAACAAAATCAGCAAGCAGTGGTCTTGCCACGTGATCAAATAAATAGCATCCGTATTCTGCAGTATCTGAAATAACCACATTCATTTCATAAAGCTTCTTACGTGCAATTGTATTGGCGATAAGCGGTGTTTCATGTAGGGATTCGTAATATGCAGACTCATCGATAATACCAGAAGCCGTCATGGTTTCAAATGCAAGTTCAACACCTGCTTTGATCATTGCAATTAAAAAGATACCATGATCATAGAATGCTTGTTCATCAATTTCCATGTTGCCTGCGGGTTGTTTTTCAAAGCTCGTTTGGGAAGTAGCTGCGCGCCATTTTAGCAAGTTAACATCATCATTAACCCAATCTGCCATCATTGTTTTCGAGAATTCACCTTCAATAATTTCATCCATGTGCTTGTTATAGAGCGGGCGTAGAATATCTTTAAGTGTTAAAGACATATCAAATGCTTTTATTTTAGCAGGATTAGATAAACGATCCATCATGTTAGTAATTCCGCCATATTTAAGGCCTTCAGTGACAGCTTCCCAACCATATTGAATAAGTTTTGCTGCATAAGCAGGGTCAATACCGTCAACCACCATTTTATCAAAGCCTAACAGACTACCCGTTTGTAACATGCCACAAAGGATAGTTTGCTCGCCCATTAAGTCTGATTTCACTTCCGCGACAAAAGAAGACAACAGCACGCCAGCACGATCGCCACCTATTGCACAAGCATAGGCTTTAGCAAGAGAAAGCCCTTTATTATGTGGATCATTTACTGGGTGAACGGCGATAAGGGTTGGAACGCCAAATCCGCGCGTGAATTCCTTGCGCATTTCAGTGCCAGGACATTTTGGCGCACACATAATAACAGTTAAATCTTCGCGCACTTGCATACCTTCTTCAACGATATTAAAACCGTGTGAGTAAGCAAGTGTCGCACCGTTTTTCATGAGTGGCATCACTGCACTAACGACTTCAAAATGTTGCTTATCCGGCGTGAGATTACACAGCAAATCGGCGGTAGGCACAAGCTCTTTATAAGTGCCCACTGTAAAACCATTTTCGGTTGCATTTTTCCAAGACTGACGTTTGTCTGTAATAGCCGCTTCGCGTAGAGTATAAGAAACATCAAGCCCAGAGTCTCGCATGTTAAGCCCTTGATTGAGCCCTTGTGCACCACAGCCGATGATCACTACTTTTTTATCTTTAAGTGCTTCATTCCCGTCTGCAAATTCACTCATCGCCATAACGCGACATTGACCAAGCTGGTATAACTTTTCACGTAAAGAAAGGGTATTAAAATAGTTAGACATTAAATAGAACTCCAAAATAATAAAAAAAAATAATTATACTAATGACAATAAGTTAGCTTAACCATTTGACGTACTCAATTTGTGTAAGTTCGATGGGGATTTAATGGTTAGAAAATTTCGATGAATGAGTAACTCACTTTAAATCGTAAAATTGAAAGCACTTTACTGCCATTGTGTTAAATATACGCCTATACCCGTTATCATTCAAGGTGCAAAATTTAACAAGCTTTGAGATAAAAAGATGCTTGACAGAAAATAGAAGATCTATACCCATGATATTTCGAAGATATTTGCATCAAAGTCTACACCTTGGATCACAAGATCAAGCTCGAATAAAGTTTAAATGAATCTTTTCATTAAGATATGGCAATTAATTAACGAAGTTAATTAATGAGGAGACCGCAGTCCCTTATTTGATAAGGGCTAACCATTAACACTCATTGGGTTGGCGATATTACTTACATTAGAAATTACAAAGGTTGGAGTTATCTTGCCACTGTTTTAGATATTCATACGAGGTAGATTGTTGGCTATGCTTTATCAAAAA
>JAGLDN010000379.1 GCA_023145575.1 Psychromonas sp. | reverse complement strand
CAAGGTAGTTGACGTCTGATACGTAATCTTGGTTTTCGATCTTGTGGCCCGCAGGGCAAGGCAACTAGTACCAACCTGCGGTGTTATAAAATCTCTATGTAGAATAACTACTTAGGAATTAACGTCTTTATGCCTAGCACCTTGGTACTATTTCCCTTGCTGAATTTGAACTTTTACGTCACATGGGTATATAAACTCCCATTGATGATCCGTATCAATAGATAACGATTTGAATAACCTAATTAATATCCCTTTCCTTGACCAAAGGAGAAATCGGCAATAAATCGTATTCCATAAACCAAAGGATTCAGGTAGGTCGCGCCATGGGCAACTTGCCCGTAAACGATAAAGAATACCTTGCGTCATTTGTCGATGCTGAGACTTGTTATAAACTCTATCTTCAAGCAAAATGATTTTAGCTTCGACCATAGTTCATCAGTGAGCATTAATCTGGGCATGGTGATCTCGTTGTATTTTTTTTCGTGAAGTGAATTATACTAGATCACCATCCACTCCCTCTAGAAAAATATTTCTTTGAGTAAAATATAAACAAAGATCAACAGCCCCTAATCATTTTTGCTTTTCAAACAGGTGTTTTTTCCAGCAGGTGGTTTATTGTTAATGGGAGAAGCAATTTAAATACGTTAAAACTTTCTTCAATCAATTGCTGATGCATCTTTTTAGCACCATAAATTGAAATAACTTAAAACACTTCCGCGATATGAGCTTTTATTTGATCTTTTTTAGCATTGGTTCGATGTTGATAATAAAGGGAACTTCTATTTAACCTCACGACTTATCAATGAATAGATAATGAAATATTTTCTAGTTTGGACTCAATAAGTAGTTTTTTGTCAGATACTACCAAGATTTTAGCTTTTTTTAAGCCATTCCTTCACAAATGTCAATTCACTACAAATTTTGTAAACATTTAACTTTTTTGCTTGAGTATTAACAAGCGCCTGTTTGTATTCTTTAACTGCCTTAGTAGGTTAAATTACAATAACAGCATTATCGCAAAAAATTTTTGAAATTTTAAAGGCTCTTGGGTGTTATATTATTGTCACTTACAATTTCAACAATTGTTTTTTTATTTTCCAATCATTCTAACTCAACAAGTTGACTTTTTAATCCTCATGAATACAATATTATTTTTTTGATTATTTTAACGTTTCTCTTTGGGAATGAAGGTTGCTAAATTTATTGTTTAGATTTCATGGCGCATTATAAATTATCAGGAAAGAATAATCGTGACAATTTTTTGCACATAGATACGATTCAGGGCAACGAGGTTTAAATGAAAATACTAATGGATTTTTATGCCAATATTAGCAAACGTCAACAGACGTTAAATTAATTGATGATGCAGATGCTATAGCTATTTAATTAAAGTATATAATAGTCCGCAAAAGATGTTTTTTAAAAGCTCTATTAAAATATTGGAATCTATATAACCAATCTAGTCGCCTGGCGGATATGCTTCTGGAGGTTGAATCTGCCTTGCTATTTATATTCCCATCCTTTTGCAAAAAAGATGGGAATAATCTAGAACTAGTTGCGTATCACGGTCCCCTTCACGGTATAAATACCAGTTGGCTTTGAATTACCTGGTGTTATAGTGCTAGTTGCAATGACAGTTGACTTATTTAGCACGGTGAGTGAATTCCATAAAGCACTGCCATTTGGTTTAATTAAGTCACTAGTAAATGGGGTACTCATAGAAGAAAAGTTTTTCGCTTGGCTATCACCGATATAGACTCTCATTACTGAAGTAGCCATACCGTGATTTCGCCATTGCGATGATTGAATAGATAGCAATGTTTCCCCCTCAGGTAGTTGGACAAGAAAGGGAGCTCCACCATAGTTTTTTGATGGTAATTGACTATTTTTAGTAAGCGCTCGATCTCTTTTTTTACTTGCACCATCAACAAAACCGGAAGACCAATTATCACTTAAAGAAGTTCGAATAGTGGTAGGCTTAAACTTACCATCGAAGCCATTATCCTCAATAGAAAAAACAATACTTGATTTATCATTTAATAAAATGGGTACAGGCATACCATCTCGACTCTCCGCACGATATGATACAGCCTCACCAGCAGTCCAAGTATTACCTTGATCAAAAGATCGTATTAAGGTAATTTGTTGGTCATTACTCTTGGGATATAGTGATTCATTAGCAAAATAAAGTTGTAACTCTCCAGATGGTAGTTGGAGAAATGCTGGTTCCCAGACACCTAGTGTACCGACATTCCCACCAGAATAAACTACTTTTTCAACAGGCCATGTTTTTCCATTATCATGAGAGATGAGAACTCTAATTTGATAATTATCAGCGCCACCGTCTTTATTAGGGCGTGCATTATAACCATACAGCAAAGTACCATCATATAGTTTAATAAATGCAGCATTAGTGTAAGTGTATTTGCTTCCCCCGTCAGCAAGCGTTACTTCCTTAGACCAGGTATCTCCATTATCGGAACTGATTCGATAATTAATTTTTGTACCGTTATTGTAAACTAGACCAAGCTGATCATCAGCTAGTTTTATAATCCGAGAATAGGCTCCTGCGGTAATAAATTTAACAGTATTTTTGTCCCAGTTAATTTTAGTGGTGGGCTTTACTTGTGTATTTTTAACCGTTGTGACTTCAGTTTTTTTAGCGCTTGGTAATGCCACTTGATGAGTAGAGGTAGTTGGCGTTAGTTCTGCGCCAGAAACTTGTGAGGCAAAAGCCATTAATAAAGCAAAAAAGCTTGTGAATAGAGAAATTTTAATTAAGTTTTTTTGTTGATAAGTGTTTGTATATTGCGTCATTTATAGCTCCGTTGAAATGATTATAAAATAAAAGTTTTAATACAGTTTTCGGTAATTGGTACTTAGCGGTTAACTGTATGTATTAAAAAATTTAATTATTTTAAATAAGAAATGAAATTTAAAGTTTTCTACGGTGTATTGGCGATATTATATAAGTTAGTGCTTAATATGTCAAGAGTTGATTAATTTAATCAGTTAACTTTTGGCAATTAAATATAAGCTAAACTTCTTCCGCTTTACTTTTAAGTGTGCTTCTGATTAAATTATTTTACGTACTCATCACGCATTAAATCTCTATATATGGCATATTTTAAATAGATAGTAAAGACTGAAGTTAATCTTCCATATGCAAATAAAGAACATTATCTGACTGATATTTGGCGGTAACAATGTTGGCGATTATGTGGAGCAAAAGGCTGGAAAAGTATTCAAATTGGAAAAAGTATTCAAATATTTAGGAAATCACTGATAGATTTGCTAAAAGATCATCGATAATTTCCAAGTGAAATACCGACAAGACAGTCAACAAGCGGTATTATAACAGAGATAAAATCAGAAAATTTTATTCCTTATTTTTTGGCGTGGTCAAATGGTTTACAAAGCCGTAAGGCTAAAGAGCTGGTCACCTTTGATGGAAAGTTATTAGAGCCTCAAAGCATCGCAATACTATTAATGCACTTCAGTATATAGTCACTATGGTTGCTCATAATAGTTTAATTTTTTATCAACAAGAAACTGATCAAAAACAAATGAAATTACAGTGATGCAGAGGATCTTAAAAACCCAAAAGTAAAAATTTAGTAATGACAGCCGATGCAATGTACTGTCAACACGAAACAGCTAAAATAATCGTAAGCGAACAACGAAAAACATCTAATATCAACCCATAAACTTTGGCATCCTATTTTTTTCTATATTTTTCTAAAATAGGAACATTGCATGTAACAACTTCAATTTTCTCAATGTCAGCAGATTTGGCTTGATCATATTAATAAAGCTGAGCAACTTAATCTTTCTATGTGGGTTATGCAAAGCAAAATAATATATCAGTTCAAGCATTGTGTTGTGTAAAATCTACGTTACTTAAAAAAATGGCATTCCTATCAGTAAAAAAATGAACATTCGTTAATACCAGTTACTGCATCAAAAATGAATGCCCCTAAAAATATCCCATGACTGTCAAGTTATGCTTTTTAATGGTGTTGCCTTCGAATTTGATGATGTTGAGCTTGATCTGTTTTTTCAAAAGTGCAATTAACTATGACCCGTCCACCCAGTTCAATTGAAAAAGTTTACTTATTCCAGCAACCAGATAAAACCTTACATTACGACACTGTTTTGTAATGCTTTTTCATGGTATTTTTGCAATAATGAATATCTTGAAAACAGTCGGTGCTCAGTTGACTGCAGACGTTAAAACGCATCAAAAGTTATTTCTTGAAGAGCGTGGTTTTCTTGAAGAAAAAGAAGTGGCTCTCTTAGGGGAAGACAAAATAATTCTTCAAAAGATGGCTTAGATCCTGGCATTCATTGAGTAATTGAGAAGATCTCGCGCTCAACGTTTTCCTTTATCAAGTGAAAAACATGATCGATTCAAGGGTGAGTTGTTCGATGAAGCAGATCATATCATTCTAACAGAAGAGCCTGATGATATTGAGCGCGCTGTTGATCATGTAGAAAAGGACACTCAAGAAAAAAGTTTTAAAAAACATACAAAAAAACAGGGGCGTAGAGCATTATCAGGCACCTTTCTCGTGTAGATGTTATTTTAAAATTATCCAACGAAGAAATGGTATGTCCACATGATGGTCATATTCTTCATAAAATTGGTGAAGACATGTCTGAAAAATAGAAATTATCCCCGTTAAGGTTATCTGCTAGAGGCGCTTTAAATATGCTTGTCGCTGTTGTGAAAATGGCGTAGATAATGCAAACGCTCTGAAAAAAGTTTTTCCAAAAAATAACGCAACACAAGGTACATTTACATTTGCTTTTGTCTCAGTCAATAAATATCAAGTCCATTTACCACTTCATCGACTAGAAAAAGTTGTATCAGCAATATAAATATATATACCCATGTGACGCAAAAACACAAAAACACAAAAACACAAAAA
This sequence comes from Psychromonas sp., assembly GCA_023145575.1. GTDB lineage: Bacteria > Pseudomonadota > Gammaproteobacteria > Enterobacterales > Psychromonadaceae > Psychromonas. The sequence goes on along the minus strand of JAGLDN010000379.1, from coordinate 1,868 downwards.
CACAAAAACACAAAAACACAAAAACGAAATTCAGCAAGGCAAATAGTGTCAAGCTGCTAGGCATAAAATTTCCCTTTGATGATTAACTACGTTAATCATCAAAGGGAGAATCAAAATAAAGATCTTAATTTTTAACTAAGTTGTTCTATGTCGACTTGTTTATGAACAGTAAGTTATAACTTTGTTGATTGGTGCTACCCGCCGTGCACTTAGGGGGTTTAAGCTAGGTTTTTTATGAAAAAAGGCACTGCTTCGTTATAACATTCGAAAATGGAGTAACCAATAAATCAATAATATATTCGAATCAAAAGCAAAGTTCAGGGTAACTGCGAAGCACCATCGCAGCTGGCAGCCTTCCATAAATATGTGTAAGTAATCTTTTTGACGAACTAACGTTTGATCCGTCTCCAATGCCAGTAACTTTATTGAGCCAAGCAAATAATGCATCAATCGGCTGCCTCATACGTGATATGGCATTTGAATATTTTTTGTCCTCTGTCGATAACTTCTTCTGCCCCCTTTGTTTTTTTATAGGTGTCAATACTTTCAAACCTTGCTCTAATTCAACCTTATCTTCATCGGATCTTTTGTAAGCTTCATCGCCAAACAGCAAATTGTCTGTAAGCATCGTCCGAATTTGATCAAAAACAGATCCATCCTGCCTCTTGGCTTCTTCAACAAAGATTATTTCAAGATCTGCTAAGTTGGCGTATCTTTTACGCGCAACAATATGTGCTTTGACAACGTAATAATACATTTTCTTAGTTGAGTTGTAGCTTTGACTTGCGATCTCTGCTGCAACTTTAACTGTGTAAGCATAGTTATTCTTAGCAAGCGTAATAGGAAAAGGATCAACTAGATAAACACTGTCATCATCAGTCGATATGTTTTTTTGTTTGCAAAAATCTATCAAGGCAATAAATCAATTTGACAACTTGTTAACTCGATGTGCGATCATAGCATAATCACAGAGCTCTGGAAAATGGTCACTAAGATGATCTTGAGCATAACAATGTATGACTGAGATTGCTCGCTTTGTTAGGTTAAAGAGGCACTTAAAATATTTGTGGAAAATGTACAAGCAATAGAAATAGAGCCGATATTATTGATGGCTCTTATACTTGCGAAGATCCACAACGAAATAATGCTCGTATAATGGCGAAGGTATTGTTTAATGTTTACTTTTTTTTAAGGAAAATTGCATCAAAAGATATGGGGTATTAGGTTACTGCTTTAGCTCAAAAGAATTTTGGTATTAAAATAATTGCCCACGTTAACGCGGCAAAAACCAGCGCAATAAATACAGCGGCAGAGCCCATATCTTTTGCACGGCCACTCAATTCATGCCATTCACTTCCTGTTTTATCAACAACCGCTTCAATCGCTGAATTGGTTAATTCAACAATTAATACGATAAATAACACACCGATTAGGGCAATCTGCTCTAAGATGTTCACAGGCAAGAATAGAGTGATAAAAGACATCACAATTAGCAGAGTAAGCTCTTGTCGAAAAGCGGCTTCGTAGCGCCATGCCGCATTTAAGCCTTTTATTGAATATTTAGTTGCGTAAATAATGCGCGTGATACCTGTTTTTCCAGGTTTCATAGATTAACTCACTCAGAATACAATAAATACAGAACAACAAGTCTATCATTTTTCAATTGGTAAATCTGTAATTTCGCACTATTCGCACTATTCGCACTTACTATACAGGGCAAACGAGGTATATATTCGAATCAAAAGCTAAAACAATAGAGCACAACCCATGTTTAGTATGCCAGATTCAACCTAGAGGAGCATAACCGCTAGGCGACTAGCTTGGTTATATAGTTTCCAATATTTTAATGGAGCCTTAAAAAAAAGCAT
>JAGLDN010000378.1 GCA_023145575.1 Psychromonas sp. | reverse complement strand
TTCAATCAACCAATTTTCTTGTAGCGCATAAAACATGATCCAGCGAAGTTGGTTAACAACATGAACTCGCTGATCAACTGATCCGATCCCTGAATGAAGATGCAATTTCTCAAGCATCGAAATAGATTCCGTTGCCGTATCCGTAATATCACTTGACCAGTCATCAATATCTTCAGCGCTATAATCCATCACTTCACTAACTGAGGAATCCATAAATTCAACTGAATCGGTAAAACTTTCTTTTTCAGTGCCTTTATCTAATAACCATTGCGCAGGAAGTAATGCGTCTTCCTGTAATTGAATGAGCTTTGTCCGCCCTTTAATATCAGTGATCAAAGCCGTTATTTCATTTAACTGTTGATCTTCATTCTTCAACTTTATGAGGCGAAGCGCATCTGCATCTAAAATATTATTAACAAGGTGATCCCCCACTTTTAAACTGGCCTCTATCGCAGATAAGTCAGCTGATTTGTTAAGTAAGTCATTGACTTTTATGCTAGACATAAAGATAAGTAAAGAAAGAGGCAATAAAGTAAGTAAGAGTACACGGGATTTTATGGAGATGTTATTTAATAAATGTAGTTTGAATCGCATTTTAAGTATTCCATGTTTGATTGTTATTTCAAATTGACTATATTGAATGTAGCTTAAAAACAAAAAAGATAAACCGCCTAATGTTATTAATGATGCACAGGTCATCAGATTATCTTTAAAATGTGTACAAAACGCTCCTGATGTTATTAAATTCAGGAATATGATATTAAAATTAGACTAAATGGAATTGTCATGCAGACTCTAAAAATAGCTAAACTTAGGTTAAAACACATGAAATGGTTACTCATTTTTTGTTTCTTATCCCCTTTTTATGTTCAGGCAAATCACCAAGGTGACTCCCTTGCTATTTTCACGGCAAACCAAAGTCTTCCCAAGTTAACAGCTGGCAAAGCAAAAATGCTATTTAAAGGAAAAGTGAAACGTTTAGGCGGGGAAAAGTTTATTTTAGTAGACTGGCCCAATGGAACGGATAATAAAGTCAATTTTTATCATCATTTACTCGGACAAACAGAAGCGAAAGTAAACGCTTACCGCGCAAAATTAATATTTTCAGGAAAAGGTTTTCCGCCAAAGGTAAGTAATGAAGATAATTTTTCGTCATTAACACAGACAATGACAGAACATAAAAATGCGATTAGTTACGCACCGTTATCAGACATTTCTGATGAATTTAAAATCTTATTTGTTATTTCTAAAGGAGAGTAATTGTGAAAAAATTTAACTTAACAGCAACCGCAACGGCATTCACTTTACTAGCGTCTCCTTATGCGTTAGCAACGATTGAAATCACTGACGACCTATCTTTTAGTGGATTTGGCTCAACCTCTGTGACAACAACAGATAATAAAACACCGTTATTTTTGAACCGCGAGATCACTGACGAAACCTGTTATGACTGTGATACAAACCTAGGGTTACAACTCGATTATTTATTTCTCGATAATTTCAACGCCTCAATTCAAGTAATGAAGCGCCCGCAAGATGAATGGTCAGAGCCTCAGCTTGAATGGGCGTATATTGGCTATAACTACGAACAGTTTGACATTAAAGCAGGTCGATTGCGTTTACCTATTTTCCTTGATTCAGAGGTCTTTTATGTTGGTCATGCTTATACCGCAGCTCGTCCTGTTGCAGAAGTCTATGACAGTATTCTTGGTATCACCTCTTACGATGGTGTCGGTGTAACTTGGAATGCTGAATTGACAGATGATTTATCATTAACGGTTAATCCTTATGGAGCGTTCTCTGGCAGTCCTGATGCAGAAAAAGGAGATTTAGAATATGAATTTACCATCAATTACTCAACTGGCCTTGCTATTGATTTAGCAAGTTTTGACTATAAAATACACTTTAATGTTTTCCATGCTAATTTTAATGGCATTGCTACACATAACACTTTTGGAAAAGTTGCCGAATTTAAAGATGAAAACTTTACAATGTATAGCCTTGGCGGTGAATATACCTGGGAAGCAGTAACACTTCGCGCAGAAACCTACTATGCAGACCACCAATTTAATTGGTATACGCAAGCTGGTTATAACATCGGAATATTTACGCCTTATGTTAGCTATGCTGAAATGTATTATCCACAGGATGCCCCGCAGTCGACTAAAAGGAATAACACGATCACTGCTGGGATACGCTTTGATGTCACCCCTTCAATATCAATCAATGCTGAATACCAACGAACCGAAGCAGAAAAAAATAACCCCTTCGATTCAAATGGTCAATTCACAACACCGTTTGTAGATG
>JAGLDN010000377.1 GCA_023145575.1 Psychromonas sp. | reverse complement strand
TGTACGTTCTTGAACGAGATTGAGCCGATTTTAAGGCTTTATCAATATTTTTGTCAGTCATCAACACTGCATCAGATTGACTAGCAAAGTTATTTGTTATTGTTTCAAGGTATGACATTTTAGGCAGACTTACACCATATTTAGTCGTATCAACTGTCGTAGCGCGGCCTTCTAAACTTAAAAATGCTTTGCTTGTTAGCACTGATTTACGAATAGGAAAGTGTCCCGTACTTGCCCATGCTAAGTTATGATCATATAAAAACTTTAAGAAGGTCAATGAAGCAGCGGTCACTTCTTTAGAGCGTTTAGGATCTTTCGGCATGATAAACGAGTGAGAATCAGTCCACATTGCAGGCTTATCAAAGAATGTTGGGAAAGGATAAAATTCGACATTTTTAATTGGGAATTTACCTGTTTTAACATTTTTCTGTGTTGAGCCCATGAACCAAGTACCATCTACATGTATCGCTACTTTTCCGGCCATAAAGTTGGTTAATTCACCACCACTCGCACTCAAATTAGAATGGCCTTCTTTTTTCAGTTGAACTTGTGCTTCAAGGCTTCTTTTAATTGCTTTTTTAGTAAAGTCAACATTGGTTGCAGAGATAAACTCTTCACCTTGTTGCGCCGTTAAAGCAAGTGCGTTACGAATACCATTACCGTTACCAACAAAAGTACCATCCATGTAATTAGCCCCCGTTTTTTCAAAAATTATTTTTGACTGCGCAAGCATCTCTTTCAGGTTTTTAGGCATAATAACCTTGCCATTGGCATCAACTAATCCCGCTTTTTTGAAAATGTCAGTATTCACATAAGTAATGAAAGCATGAGTATCCCAAGGCAGTGCATAGAAATGCCCGTCATAATCAAAAAGATTTGATGCGGCATTAGAGAAGTCACTTACCTCTATTTTATTTTCTGCAAAAGGTACTGTTAAGTCAGTCGCCATATCACGGTGTACGTAATCAAATAATTTTGAACCATGCATAATAGCAATATCAGGTGGCGTACCGCTACCAAATGACGCTTTTAAAGAGTTATAAAAGCCAGCCCATGCAACGCTCTGAGCCTTAACTTTAATTTCGCCTTCATGCTCTGCATTAAACTTGTTAACCAAAGCAGTCATGATTGAACACTCGCCATTGAAAGCAGATGGATCCGTACTGCCTTTCACTGTTGATGTACAATCACCAAAGAAACGCATAAAGTCAACTTCTACAGGTTTGCTTTGCGCCACTAAAGCAGATGAGAAAAGCGCTGCACTTAATGTAGCAACCGCGGCTAATTTTTTACTTATTTTCATTTGAACTTCCTTTTATTGTTTTAGAGTTAAATATTATAGTTAGCGCTTCTCTTGTGTAGAGAAGCGATTTTTTTCTTACTTACTGTTTGTTACTTATCACCACTCATGGACACACCATCAAGGATATGTTTTTGAAAGATAACATAAATAGCAATAACAGGCAGGCTCGACACAACAGCTGAAGCGGCTACAAAGCCAATGCCTTCAGATTGAGAGAAGAACGTTTGCATATTGGCAATACCAACTGTCAACGTATACATGTCCGAATTTGTAGACGAAATTAATGTCCATAAATATTCATTCCATGCACCTAAAAAGGTAAATATACCCAATGTTGCTAAAGCCGGTTTAGCCATTGGCAGCATTACATTTAAAAATATCTTAAAATCACCAGCACCATCGAGCACAGCCGCTTCTTCTATTTCTTTAGGGATCGCTTTAAAGAATTGGTACATTAAGAATATGCCCATTGGCCCTGCAATTTTAGTCACAATCAAAGAGGTGAAGCTATTGTGAAGCCCCCAATCTGCAAAGTTTAAATAAAGCGGAACAACAATTGATAGCCCAGGAATAAGCATGCCAATAAAGATATAAATAAAGATAACCTTTTTACCTATAAAATTTAACTTAGCTAAAGCATAGCCACCCAGAGAGCTTAAAATCAATGTAAATATCGTACTTGCTACAGCAACAACAAAACTGTTAAACGTCCAATGTATGACACCTGGTGAACGAATAATTGAAGCAAAGTTTTCTAATGTGTACGAACTTGCGAATATGCCATCTGTCGAAACAAATAGTGCCGCATTATCACGGAGTGATAAACTGAGTATCCATAGTAATGGGTAAACCCAAAAGAATGCTAATACCACGATTATTAATAAACCGATTTTATCTGCGTTAAGTTTCATTAGTCTTTCTTCCTCCATTCAAGTACCAGCTGAGCAGTAATTGGTAATAACATAACAAAGAACAGTGCGATAGAAATAGCAGATGCATAGCCTAATCGCCAATCGCCCCACGCTGTCGTATAAAGATACATAACAAGTGATAACGTTGAATCATCTGGTCCACCGCCTGTTAAGAGTTGAACTTGTCCAAATACTTGCAGTTGAGCAATCATTTGTAAGATTAAGTTAAGTAACATAACGTACTTAATCTCAGGGCGGATAATTGACCAGTAAAGCTGAAATGCATTTGCACCATCAAGGCGAGCTGCTTCAATACGCTCTTTTGGAATTTGTCTTAGTGCCGCTACAAATAACAACATCGGAAAACCAATTCCCCACCACATTGTCATTAAGATAATGGTCGGCATAGCAAGCATTTTATTCTCGAAAAATACAACTGCACCGAAGCCTAGGTCACTTAATATGCCCGGCACCAAGCCAAATTCAGATCTAAATAACAAAAGCCAAATCAAGGTACCAACGGTAATTGAAAGCACGCTCGTTACAAAAAATATGCCGCGTAAAAAACTACGAAATGCACCATCTTTCTGCACAACAAGTGCAATACCTAATGATAAACCAATCATTAAAGGCGTACAGATAAGTGCAAAAACAATCGTATTCTTCATAGCCAACCAGAATCGCTCATCAAAAAAGATA
>JAGLDN010000376.1 GCA_023145575.1 Psychromonas sp. | reverse complement strand
CGCGTTGGATTGAGTAAATGTAAAGGTTTAAAAGCCCCTTCAATATCCCACCATTGTTCGGCCATTGCAGAGAATTTTTCTATTTCAGCAGGGTCAACGTTAATTGAATGGCTTTGTTCTTTTATCTCATTTGACATTTAAGTTTCGCTATTTAAAAGTGTTTTATTAATTATACCCAGTGATCTACATTGTAAAAACAATAATTATTGATTTACGTTAATCAAGTGCTGTTTTATTATAAAAAAAATAATCAAGGAGGATCTTAGCGTGAAATTTAAATCATTTATCAATCTATTTTTTTATAGTGCCATCTTAATATCAAGTCTTTTTATTCAATCAGTAAATGCCGACACAAAAAGTGTCGGTGAGCTCGTTAATTCTGTTGAAAATCGTTATGGGAGATTGCACACAGAGCTACAATTAGCTGAAAAAGAAACGGGCGATCAACGGCTGATTTCTCAGCTTAAAGTGATTCATTTATTAAAGTTCCAAAAGGCAGAAATTGATGCGTTTTTTCTTATTTACGAAGAAGATACAAAGGCGGTTTCAAAGGAACAATTAAATGCGATAACAACGGGTATTGAGCGCTTTATTAAAGAAGAACAAGCAGCTTATCACTTAATCCTTGAACAAATAAAAGAAGAGCGCCGTTCAATGGATGGTATCTCTGGAAATGACCTTATAATGAAAGAGGTGGTTGTTGCCAATAAACAAACCTCGTTAGATGTCATCATGCAGCATATGTACTCTATGGGAGAAACGCAGTCTAAATTCCAGAGTGATGCTCAAGATAACAAATTGTTAATTAAAGCAATAAGAAGTAGAGCAATTGAATCAAGCTTAATACTTAGCTACGTTGGAAAAGAGCACAAAGCGCTTAGTAGCAAAATGTTAGGGGCGAGCGATTATGAAAAAGAAACTTTAAATATTGAAATTAGACGTTTGGAAATAAAAAAAGAAAGTGCAGCAACAACACTTAAAGTTGCCATTGATATTTTAGATATGGAAAAGGTGAATGTTGATAGCTTTAGAACAACCTTAATTTCAAATGTTGGTGCAGAAGGTGATGAACTTTTTCAAATATCAGTGATCAGTCGGATCTTTAATAATTGGCTCGATTTATTTGTTAATTGGCTCGGGCATAACGCAGTAGACTACAGTATCAATCTAATTGTTTTCTTTTTAATCCTGAGTGCATTTTATATTTTTGCTAACTTTGGCAAGAAAGTGGTCACAAAAGCAACACTAAATTCTAAACTCAATTTTAGCAAATTACTTAGAAAATTTATTATTGCCACAACAGGGCGCATCATTATATTTATTGGTTTTATGGTTGCGTTTAGTTATTTAGGTATTGAATTAGCGCCATTAATAACAGGTTTTGGTGTTGCTGGTATCGTGATCGGTTTTGCGCTTCAAGGGACGTTATCAAACTTTGCATCGGGTGTCATGATGCTACTTTATCGCCCGTTTGATGTGGGTGATATGATTTTAGCGGGTGGAGAGCAGGGGACGGTTGAAAAATTGAGCCTTGTTAATACAACGATTCATACGATTGATAACCGCCGTGTTGTTTTGCCTAATAACTTAATTTGGGAAGGCACGATCAC
>JAGLDN010000375.1 GCA_023145575.1 Psychromonas sp. | reverse complement strand
CATATTTATAGTACAGAGAAGCCATTGGTGATCAGTAAAGGTGACTAACTAAAAGTAAATGGCAGTGTAATTAACTAAACGGGGATTAATATCCCTGTTTTTATTTGAAGAATGCTTAGAAATAAAAGCATTACCCAACTTGACTTTAAAATGTTTTATGCATTATCGATATTATTACCATTATGTTAACAGGGTGTTAACGCTCGGTTAATTTAGTGTTAAGCCTTTGTTTTGATTCAATAACATAATGAATTTATTTCTATTTTCTTTCCTATTTACTCGCTTTAATTGAGAGCTCTCCTACACTTTTTTATTAAGGTAAATTAAAAGGGAGGGAACAATGAATATAAAAAGAAATCTATACTTAACCAATTTATTCATGTCTATTTTAATAACTTTTAGCATTTTTATGTTAGCTAATTTAACGCTCGTAAATGCTTCAATTTTGTTATTACTATGCATATTGGCGTTATTTATAACGACTCAGTTTAGTATTAAACTCCACGGTGTTTATTATCAAACTGAACAGGATAAACTCACCGAGTTAGAAAATCAAAAATATGAAAGAGCGGATCATTATATCGCGCAAGTTGAACAGTTATTTGTTGAAGTCCTTCCTATTATTGAAAAACAAATTGTTGAATCAAAGACACACACCGAAAGTGAGATATCTACAATAACAAATACCTTTGCAGCAATGATCGATCAAATCGGCCAGTTATCAGATGACCAATCAGACTCGGATAAACATTCCATCGATGAATTATTAGAGAATACAAAATCAGCATTATTACAAGTTTTTGAAGAGTTAAATAATCTTAACGACGCAGAAGCTAAAATGATTAGTGAAGTAAAAGAATTATCAAGCCACACCGTTGAACTTGACTCAATGGCAAAAGAAGTAAGAAGCGTCGCTGACAATATTAATTTATTATCATTAAATGCGGCAATTGAAGCTGCTAGAGCAGGTGAATATGGACGAGGTTTTGCTGTAGTTGCCGATGAAGTGCGCAAATTAGCACAAAGTTCATCAAACACAGGGTTGCGTATTAGCAAAACAGTAACAGCAATTAACGATGCAATGTGTTCAGCATTAAAAACAGCAGAAGAAACCAGTAAAACAGATGAAGAAAGTATTAACAAATCTGAAAAACACATTGAAACTGTCTTAACAGGTATTGAAGAAACGCTACATATATTTAGTAATAGATCAGATCTACTAAATGATAATAATATTAAAATCCAAGCTGATATTTATGAGGTTATTACAGCACTTCAGTTTCAAGATAGAACCAGTCAAATGCTTGAACATGCTCAGCATAATTTAAATGACTTAGTTGATCTAACACAATCTAATATAAATACCCCCCTTGAGCAAAAAAGTAACCATTCAATTTCAATTGCCACAATCATGGAAGCCATGGAATTACGTTATACCATGCCAGAAGAGTTGCTTAATCATAAAAATCATTCTAATTCAAATCACGCTGCCGAAGTAGATAATGGCGATGATTTAACCTTTTTTTAAAAATTTGGAGGCTTTATGGGCAAGGTAATAATGGTTGTTGATGATTCAGCATCAATAAGACAAGTTGTGAGTATGACGCTAAAAGGCGCAGGGTTTAGTGTTATCACTGCGAATGATGGTAAAGACGCACTCGCTAAGTTACAAAATATTAAAGAGCGTATTAATTTGCTGATAACAGATGTCAACATGCCTAATATGGATGGGATAACGCTAGTAAAAGAAGCAAAGAAACTACCTGCTTTTAAATTTACGCCGATGATGATGCTAACCACAGAAGCATCAGATAGCAAAAAGCAAGAAGGTAGAGCGGCAGGCGCGAAAGCATGGCTTGTTAAACCCTTTCAACCACCAATGCTATTAACGGCTGTTTCAAAATTAATTTCATAATTTAGGAGTGCTATAAATGAGTACTGAATGTTTAGCCGATCAAGTAAATATCGAGGATGAAATAACGATTTATACTGTGCTTGCACTTAAAACCAATCTCATTTTACACCTGCAAGCAGGTAAAAATTTACGGCTTAATTTTTCCACTGTTACTGAAGTAGATAGTGCGGGTATCCAGTTATTAATTTACTTACAAAAAGAGGCGCGTTTACTTGGATTAACGCTTTCGCTTCTCGCAATCAATCAAGCCGTGTATGAGGTTATTGAATTGTTTAATCTTCTTGATTTTTTTGATGAGATAGAAAAGCATCCTGAAGCAGGAGAGCCTTTATGAGTGACTTAGATGTGGCATTAGCGATTTTTCTTGAAGAAGCTCAGACGCTATTAAGTTCAATGGAAGATGCGTTACTTGCGCTTGAAGATGATAATAATGATAGCGAGATAATTAATACGTTATTTAGAGCAATGCATACCATTAAAGGCTCATCGGGCATGTTTGGTTTTAGCCATGTAGTGAGTTTTACCCATGAAGCAGAAACGGTGCTTGATAAAGTGAGAGAGGGATCTCAAGTTGTTGATCACGAGTTAATTTCAATTTTACTTGATTGTCGCGATCATACTGAAAATTTAATTCAGTTTTGTATTGAATTTGAAATGGCAGAATTACCCGATGAAATTAGTGAGATCGGTATTGTTCTTGTAGATAAGTTATTGTTCACACAAGGAATAATAAAAAGCAACGCTCAGTCCGATTGCCAAATTTCAGCTGATAATTTATCTGAAACAGAAAGCGCTAAGCATTGGATAATAAGCCTGCTCTTCCAAAATGATGCATTTAGGATGGGGGTCGATCCGCTTTCATTTGTTCGTTATTTAAAAACAATTGGAGAAATACATAGTCTGGTTTTAACCACTCCTGATATGCCTCTTGATGAAAATTTTGATCCTGAAAGTTGTTATTTACATTTTGAAATTGCCTTCTTAAGCAGCGCCGATAAGCAAACGATTGAAGATGTATTTGAGTTTGCTGCAGATGATTGTGATATTAGTATTTTACCACCAAGCAGTAACACTGAAACTTATTTAGCATTGCTCGATACATTACCTGATGATGAAGTATCACGCATTGGTGAAATGCTTATTCAAATTGGTGCGTTAACAAAAAATGATATCTCCCATGCAGTTAAAACTCAACATGAGCATGAAAACCCCCTTAAACCGATCGGTGAAATTCTTGTAGAAAAAAAGGTTATTCAGACGGAAGTTATCGAAAAAGCCCTTATTAAACAACAAGTAGTCAAACAAAAAGTGTTTTCAGAATCTAACTATATTCGAGTGGACTCTCAAAAATTAGGACTGTTAATTAATCTTGTTGGAGAATTAGTCATCGCGGGTGCTGCGATGGACTTAATGATTGAAAAAAATGGATTTACAGAGGCTGAAGAAGTATCTGCAAATATATCTTCTCTGGTTGGTGATATAAGAGACACTGCACTAGAGCTAAGAATGGTGCCTATTGGCGAAACATTTTCACGTTTTAAACGAGTTGTACGAGATGTCAGTAAGGAGTTAGGTAAAACCATTAATTTAGCAATAACAGGTGCAGAAACTGAATTAGATAAAACAGTCGTCGAAAAGATGAATGATCCATTAACTCATCTTATTCGAAACTCATTAGACCATGGTATTGAATCGCCTGACATTCGTATTGCAGCTGGAAAGCCTGAAAATGGCACGATCAGCCTGAATGCCTACCATGAATCTGGACGTGTTGTTATTCAGATTACAGATGATGGCGCAGGGCTTAACAAAGATAAAATCCGCGAAAAAGCGATCATAAAAGGCATTATTTCAGAAACCGCGCTGTTATCAGATCAGGAAATTTACAACCTCATTTTTGCAGCAGGCTTAAGCACAAAAGTTGAAGCAAATGATCTCTCGGGTAGAGGTGTCGGTATGGACGTTGTAAAACGAAATATTGAAGCATTACGTGGCAATGTCACTATCGACAGTGAAGTTGGCGTTGGCACAAGTATCACTATTGACCTCCCACTAACACTCGCCATTATTGACGGATTTATGGTTGAAGCAAATAACGAGCGTTACATTATTCCGCTTAGTATGATTGATGAGTGTGTTGAAATGAATGACAGTGATTGGAAAGAAAATGAAGCGCAGCACTATATCAATTTAAGAGGATCGGTTATGCCTTATCTAAGGCTTGCAGATTACTTTAATCCTGAATATAGATCGAAAAATTCAAAGAGACAAAGTTTAGTCGTCGTGAAATCGGGCAAACAAAAAGCGGGCTTTGTGGTTGATCAGCTACATGGAGAGCAGCAAACAGTCATTAAACCTTTGGGAGATATATTTAAAAATGTCACGGGGTTAAGTGGTGCAACCGTATTGGGTGATGGCAATGTTGCACTTATTCTTGATGTTAGCAGTTTAATTGAAAAAGTAACAAAGGCCTCTCCTCCTATTTAAAAATAGCGTCTTGATTTGCAGGTTATCAATCAAT
>JAGLDN010000374.1 GCA_023145575.1 Psychromonas sp. | reverse complement strand
AAAGAAATCAAAGAATCAATCAATCAAACAATAAATTTTTATTAATTTTCTAACTGGGATGTAAGATTATGAATCTAAAAAATGTATCTATGAAAGTTAAACTCATCGGGCTAATGTTATTTATTAGCTTTATTCCGCTTCTTATCACTGCTTATTTCTCGGCTAAGAGTTCCTCTGATGCGCTGGTAAAACAGTCATTTAATCAACTTAATGCGATGCAAGCAGTTAAGCATGCACAATTAGAACGATTTTTTACTGAGCGAGAAGGGGATTTAGGGGTGTTAATTGAAACAACCTCCGCTTTATTTTCATCTCAGCAAGCGAAATTTCAAGCCGTGCAAGATCTTAAAATATCAAATGTTGAGCTGTTATTTGAAAACACTAAAGCAAGTATCCATATTGCTAAAGATGATCCCTATCTAGGTGAGGCTTTTAATGCCATGAATGCCGTCTTTACGGGAGATATTAAGTCCGAAAAATGGCTAAATATTGTTGATGAATATGATTTTCGCTTAAAAGATATTATGAATGATACTGGGTGGTATGACTTGTTTTTTATCAACGAGGCTGGCGATATTATTTATAGTGCAGCAAAAGAGTCTGATTTAGGACTCAATTTATTACATGATGGAGTATTGAAAAACAGCTCATTATCCCTTGCATTTAAAAATGCCAAAAATGGCGCGAAAGATGAGCTGTCAGTGGGCGATTTTAAACCCTACGCGCCATCTAATGGTGATCAAGCTGCATTTATTGTAGGTAAATTGCAGTTTGGAAGTGGCTATATTGCAATGCAACTATCAACTGATTCGGTAAATAGCATTATTCAGCAACGCAATGGCATGGGTAGTACTGCTGAAACCTATTTAGTTGGGAAAAATGATGGGCAAACATCATACCGTAGCGATCGAGTTATTAAATCAGGGAAAATAGGAGGATCTAAATCGAGTGATGTTATTTCAAAAGCTTTCCAAGGAAAAGCTAGCACATCAATTCAAGCAGGTAGCAATGGTCATATTGAGCTTGTAGCTGCAACACAGGTTAAAATAAAAGGATTAGATTGGGTCTCTGTGACATCGGGAAGCCTTGAAGAAATTTTAGCGGTAAAAGAAGCGGGAGAAACACAGGATTACTTTGCTAAATATATTGAAAAATATGGTTATTATGATCTCTTTTTAATCCATCCAAACGGTAAAGTATTTTACAGTGTTACAAAAGAAGCGGATTACCAAACAAATATGGTTAATGGTAAATACAAATCATCTGGTTTAGGTAAATTAGTGCGTGAAGTGCTACAAACAGGGCAATATGGTATTGCAGATTTCTCTTCTTATGCTGCAAGTAACGGCGATCCAGCGGCCTTTATTGCGCAACCTTATATTAGAGATGGCAAGGTAGAACTTATTGTTGCGCTTCAGCTTTCTCTTGGTGCAATTAATGACATTATGAATCAACGAGAAGGAATGGGTGAAACGGGGGAAACATACTTGGTTGGCTCAGATAAATTGATGCGTTCAGATTCGTTTTTAGATCCACAAAACCATACTGTGCAAGCTTCATTTTTAGGTAATGTTAAAAATAATGGTGTGGATACAGAAAGTGTTAGTGAGGGGATAAGTGGAAATTCAGGTGCCAAAATAATTACTGATTATAACGGTAATGCAGTTTTATCTTCTTATGCACCTTTAAAAGTGGGGGATACAAAATGGGTCGTGATTGCAGAGATTGATGAAGCAGAAATTATGGAGCCTGTTGAAACACTTATTCAAAGCATCGGTATAATTTCAATTATATTTCTAATCTTAATTATTATTATCGCTTACTTTTTTGCTCTAAGTATTACTCGCCCGATCACTAAAGGTGTGATCTTTGCAGAAGAACTTGCGAAAGGTAATTTAGTCGCGCATTTAGATGTTGATCAAAAAGATGAAATAGGAAAATTAAGCAAATCACTGATCTTGATGAGAGATCAAATCAAAGGGGTTATTGAAACGGTTCGAAGTGGTGCAGATAACCTTGCAAGTGCCTCTCAAGAAGTGAGTGCAACAGCGCAAACCATTAGCCAAGGCGCGGTTGAACAATCAAGTAGTGTAGAGGCAACAAGTAGCTCTGTTGAGCAATTAAACTCATCTGTTCAACAAAATGCTGAGAATGCGAGTGTCACTGAAAAAATGGCAACAACATCTTCTAATGATGCGAAACAAGGTGCAGTAGCAGTTACTGAAACGGTCACTGCAATGAAACATATTGCAAAGAAAATTCGATTAATTGAAGACATTGCATACAAAACAAATCTACTTTCATTAAATGCTGCGATTGAGGCCGCATCGGCAGGCGAGCATGGTAAGGGATTTGCAGTTGTTGCAGCAGAAGTGCGTAAACTCGCTGAAAGTAGTCGTGTTACCGCTGAGGAAATTAGCGAATTGGCAAGTGATAGCGTGGATATTGCAGAAAAAGCAGGGAACTTAATTAGTGA
>JAGLDN010000373.1 GCA_023145575.1 Psychromonas sp. | reverse complement strand
TTTGCTCAAGTTGACGTTCAACCGCACGTTTATTAGCAGCAACTGACTTAACCGCTTCATCGGCGCGCAGTACAGAAAAGTAAGCCTCTGCTGTTCGCATGATAAGCTTTTGAGCATTGTAACCATAATTAGCTTTATATTCAGTTGCTGTGCGCTCTGCAATATCAGCATCTTGCCAGTAAGTGCCGTTATAAAGAGATTGCGTTAATCCCAACTTAGCCATGCCATTAGTATTGTTTAAGTCTTTTTCTTCTTTAGACGAAACAGATGGACTAGCCTTACTTAATTGCAAGCCTTGGGTGTAACCAGCTTTCATTTCAAAGTTAATTTGAGGCAATAAACTTGCTCTGCTTTCAGAAATGTTTTCTAAAGAACTTTGGTATGTTGCATAACTGATTAATATTGTTGGATCTTTAATTTTTGCAACTTCATAAACTTCTAATAAAGTATCTGCGCCTGCATTTAATGAAAAAGTAAGGGCAATTGTTGCTGCGATGGTGGTTAGTTTGATTTTCATTACAATGTGAATCCTTCTCGTGTAATGTTTAAAATAAAAAGATATATTGATTTAGGCTAGCATAAATTTAAACTATTGTACGACTAATCATATTTTTAATAAGGAAAATAAGACATGAGTGCTCAAATAATGAAAAATGATGATGGAAAAATAGTCTTTAACAGTCAATATGATCAAAATGATGTAAAAATCATAAAGAAAGAATCATTGTATAAAGGCTTCTTTCAATGCAATAAATACACGATCAAGCATAAACTTTTTGAGGGTGGTTGGAGTGGTGAAATTCAGCGTGAGTTTTTTGAACGAGGACATGCTGCTGCTATTTTACCTTATGATCCTGTGAGTGATTCAGTCGTATTAATTGAGCAATTTAGATTTGGCGCGATGGAAAACAAAAAATCACCTTGGTTGCTAGAGTTAGTCGCGGGGATCATTGAAAAAGATGAGTTATCTGAAGAGCTTGTTAAACGTGAAGCAATTGAAGAGGCAGGGTTAGATATTTTAACGAGCCAATTTATTTGTAATTGTTTAGTGAGTCCAGGTGGCACAACGGAGCAATTGGATATATTCATTGGTAAAGTTGATGCTTCCAATGCGGGTGGATTACACGGGCTTGCAGAAGAAGGTGAAGATATTCGTGTTCATGTTGTGCCAAGAAAAGTTGCGTATGAGTGGGTTGTTGATGGCACAATAAACAATTTAGCGGCTATTATTGCGCTTCAATGGCTTGAATTGAACTTAATCAAAGGGTTTAAATTTGATTAACTAGGGTGAGTTTAATGAAACGCATTGATTTCATTAACTTTATTTTAACGAGAAGCTAACGTTGTGATAACTTTTGCGACTAAAAGTATCTAATAATGTGTGATGGTCGACATTTTTCAAATTAAAAAAATTTTATCGCTCAACTAACTGATAAAATTGTTATTCATTATTAATATAGGCGTTATATTTAGGCGATGAAGATAGATACTGTACATATAAAACCAGAAAAGAATGGTGATCTTTCCTTTTTACAGATCACTGACACACACCTTTTTAAAGATTTAGAAGGTGCATTATTGGGTATGAAAACGCTAGAAAGTTTTCATAATGTGATAGAACACGCGCTTGAATATGCACCTTCAGCTGGTGCAGTTTTGGCAACGGGTGATATTTCTCAAGATCAATCAAAAACATCATACCTTCATTTTGCAGAGCAGATAAACCGCTTTGCAGTGCCTTGTTATAGCTTACCCGGAAACCACGATATCCAACCTGTTATGCAAAGTTGCCTTTCATCTCAGGGGATCTCTCACCCTAACGTCATTGAAAGTGAATTTTGGACCATTTTATTATTAGACTCTCAAGTGCAGGGGAAGCCATACGGTTTTTTAAGTGATGCTCAACTTGATTTTATAGAACAAGTTTTAAAAGCAAAGCAGAAAAAACACAATGGAAAAAGTGTGCTTATTTGTGTGCATCATCATGTTTTAAAAGTAGGAAGTGATTGGTTAGACGAGCATATTCTCAGTAACAGAAATGAATTTTTAGCGCTCATAAAAAAATACACTTGTGTAAAAGCCGTGCTTTCTGGTCATGTGCACCAAGCAAGCGATGTCACACATGAAAATGTTCGATTTATAACAAGCCCATCAACCAGCGT
>JAGLDN010000372.1 GCA_023145575.1 Psychromonas sp. | reverse complement strand
AAGTTTTTCATAAAAATATAAAATCAAACACAGGGCTTGCAAAATCTCCAGCTAAAACAAAAAAGATACAGAGCAACCATATTTTTATGTCATTACTGGCAACTGTGAAATTGGAGTGCCTGAGCCTTAAAAAAGGGCTGACGACGTTCGGTTTAAAAACGAAGCTTTATATCAAAGCACAAAAAGCCGCAATTGAAGCCTTACACCTAGTGCAAGCCTCAACTGCGTAACATCAGTTAATAACCAAATACTATATGAGCAATTATCTCTATTTGTATCATTGTCTTTTAAATTGAAAATTTTATTTCCTAAATGATAGTTTGCGACCAGTGATGGCTTCATTTTTTAATTTTCCAATTTTCCCATATGAAATAATAGTCGTAGGTCAATTCATGTGTTTTTTCTAATTGTTTTCTTATATTATTTCTTTTTGTTTCAGAATTCTCGATAAATTCATGAAATTGTATTTGTAGGTTATCAACTTTTGTTATGATTTCATGATCCAGCAAAGATGGTAGCAAATCAAACTCCCCACCCTCAATATTTATTTTAATTAAATCTATCTTGTGTATTCGATTATTTTCAATAAATTCTACAATGCTTTTTAACTGAATACTTTCTGACATTTCAATATCAGTTATTTTTGTAGAACTTGCGTCATTATCTATGCAAATGTCAATCTTTTCATTTACATCAGATAGCCCATAATTATATGTATGAATTTTTGCATTGTCTAAAAATCTTTTTTTAATTTGATTATAAAAACCTAATACAGGTTCAAATATATATATATTAGCTTGATATTTATTATAAATCGCTTCTGCAAACTTCCCTTAAAACCTCCTACATCAAATATTATACTTGAACTTGATAAATTATAGTCCAACCTTAGCGTATTATCCCCATCATCTTTAATCCATTGTTTAGCAGCCAATGAAAATTTATCTCTTAAAATATACACATTTACTAGCGATCTTATTTTGTTCAGTATTTTATTGAGTATTTTATTCATCTAATTTTCTTCACTTTAACTATTTACATTACAAAACAGTAATGATAGATCTTCAATCATTCAAGCAAGAATACTTGCTATCAACATTATTTCTTTTTTAATTTCGTTCTGGTGATTACCAACAAACAAACCGTGTTTATCAAGGTATTTCGACGCATCAAGCGTTGCCGATACTTCATAATCAAAGTATTTAAGTACTTCTTTATTTTTTACAAAATTACCCGTTACAATCGGCCGACATTCGATACCATTCTTAGTCAGTAACATAACCAATTCAGCACGACTATAAGGCGCATTTTTTTTCAATATTAATGAAAAACCAAACCAGCTGCTTGCACCTGTTTCTTTCTGAATATCAATAAAAGGATGGTCTACAAACAGAGATTGAAACAGTTGTGCATTCTTACGACGAGTTTCAATAAAACCAGGTAGTTTCTTTAACTGTTCAATGCCCAACGCACCACTCATTTCTAATGGGCGAGCGTTATAACCCGGTAACATAAACTTAAATGACTCCTCAAACGGATCATCACTCTTTTCACCACTTACTTCGTTAAACTTGGGTAAGTTACGTGTCCAACCATGAGATCGAATACAAAGCAAAATATGGTATAGCTCTTCATCATCAGTTACGACACAACCGCCTTCCATGGTTGCAATATGATGTGAAAAAAATGAGCTGTATGTCCCCATTACACCGAAGGTTCCCGCTTGCTTACCATCAATCGTAGCGCCCATTGATTCACAGTTATCTTCTAAAATAAATATATCTCGACCAGCAATAATTTCATTCATCCGATCATAATCATTAGGGTTACCTAATAAATTAACAGATAATATAGCCTTCGTATCTTCTGTGATCGCCGCTTTTAGTTTAGCTAAATCCATATTGAGCGTTTGACGGTCAATATCAACAAACTTAACCTTTAAACCATACTGTTGTAGTGGAAAATGAGTCGTAGACCAAGAAACCGCAGGGACAATCACTTCATCTCCACGTTTTAATTTAAGCTTTGAATTTTTAGTAAAAAATAATGATGCAATCATTAATAAATTAGCTGTTGAGCCAGAACTCACCATTAGTGCATATTTCGAACCGAAGAACGCCGCAAAATCTTTTTCATATTTAGCAACTTCCTTGCCCATTGTAAATATATCTGAATCAATCACTCGCTAAATCGCTGAGTATTCATTTTCATCCCAGCTATTACTGGCTAGTCTATAATTAGTCATTACAATACTCTCTTAAATAAAATTCATATGTTTTCTGGATCCCGATTTTTAATTCTGTTTTATAAGCCCAACCAAATTCTTTTAACTTTTTGTCATCAATAAGCTTCTGTTTCATACCAACAGGTTTACTTAAATCATGTTTAAATGAACCTCTGAAACCAACAACATCTGCGACTGCTTGGTAGTATTCATTGATGGTGTAATCTTTACCCAAGCCAACATTTAAGTTTTGTGGCATTTTCTCAAAGTTATCTATTGCGTAAAACACAAAATCAGCAAGATCTTCTGCATACATAAATTCACGTCTAGCTTCACCATTCCCCCAAATATCAATCTCTTGTTGATTATTTTTTTTCGCCTCATCTAACTTTCGAATAACAGCAGGGATCATATGAGAATCATTTGGATCAAACTTATCAAAACAGCCGTATAAATTACAAGGTATTATTGTTTTATAGAGTCGTTCATTATTTTCTGATCGAATGTATTCACATAAACGAGTACTTGTTATTTTTGCGAGCGCATAGCCTTCATTCGTTGGCTCTAATTCGCCTTTTAAAATTAAATCTTCTGATAGAGGATTAAGTGCTTCGCGAGGATACATACAAGAACTGCTTAGATTTAAAACTTTACCGATACCACCATCATTAGCGGCGGTTAATATATTAAGCCCCATCTGCATGTTATCTACAAGAAACTTAACAGGTTGCGCCATATTAGCCTGAATACCTCCAACGATCCCTGCCGCATGAATCACCATATCTGGCTTATTTGTTCTTACATACTCTTGAACCGATAGCTCATCAAGCAAATTTAATTCGGTACTACTTGGAGATAAAAATTCATGCTGGTATGATTTTGCAAATACCAATATATTTTTGCCAACCATTCCATTGGCACCAGTTAATAAAATCTTCATTCTATTTATGACTCAACTGTAACAGAGTTATTGTAACCATTATTTTTTAAAATTACTTGTTGCTTGGCTTTGTTAAGGTCGTTCTCAACCATTTCTGCACACATTTCTTCTACTGTGATTTGTGGAACCCAACCTAGTTTTTCTTTTGCTTTTGTTGGGTCGCCTAATAATGTTTCAACTTCTGCTGGGCGGAAGTAGCGAGGATCAACCTTAACTATCACATCGCCTACTTTTAATGCAGGGGCATTGTCGCCAGTGATTGATTTTATTGTTGCTATTTCATCAAGACCTGACCCTGTAAATTCCAGTTCAATACCTAGCTCTTTAGCTGATAGTTTAACAAACTCACGCACGCTAATTTGTTTGCCAGTTGCAATAACAAAATCATCTGCTTTGTCTTGTTGTAGCATCATCCATTGCATACGAACGTAATCTTTAGCATGGCCCCAATCGCGTAAAGCATCCATATTACCAATATATAAACATGACTCTAAACCTTGCGAAATATTTGCAATTGCACGGGTAATTTTACGAGTTACGAAAGTTTCGCCGCGGCGTGGAGACTCATGGTTGAATAAAATACCGTTACAGGCATACATACCATAAGATTCACGGTAGTTAACTACAATCCAATATGCATACATTTTTGCAACTCCATAAGGTGAACGAGGGTGGAATGGCGTTGTTTCTTTTTGGGGGATTTCTTGTACTTCACCGTAAAGCTCTGACGTAGAGGCTTGATAAAACTTAGTTGTTTTTTCCATGCCTAAAAAACGTATTGCTTCTAATAAACGCAGTGTACCCATAGCATCTACATCAGCAGTATATTCAGGGCATTCGAATGATACCGCAACATGTGATTGAGCACCTAAATTATAAACTTCATCAGGTTGTACGTCTTTTAAGATTCGCGTTAAGTTTGAAGAGTCGGTTAAATCGCCGTAATGCAAAAAGAATTTTTGATATTTTTCATGGTTATCTTGATAAATATGATCAACACGTTCGGTATTTAATGATGACGAGCGACGTTTTATACCATGCACTTCATAGCCTTTTTCAAGAAGTAATTCCGCAAGATACGATCCATCTTGTCCTGTAATACCTGTGATTAATGCAACTTTATTTTTTGACATGGGAATTCCTGCTTAAATTATGTTTAAATGAAAAAGTATTCACCACTGAGAACACCGAGACGCTTGGCGCGTCACCGAAAAAACAGCTTCTCTCTGTGTACGAAGTCTCAGTGCCCCCTGTGGTTAATTATTTAGAGTTGTTTTATATTTTTTGAATGTTGCTAAGTGCTTTTCCAACACATTTATGTGCTGCTTTATAATTAGATGCTTCGGCGTAACAGCGTAGTTCTGGTGCGTTGCCTGATGGTCTAAGATGAATAATTAAACCATCTTTCAAAGTAATCCTTAACCCATCTGTTTCAACGATACTTTTAATTTCAGCATTATCGAACCCTAATTTCACTAACAAGCTTTTTGGATCTTTTTTTCCTTCAGCAATAATCACTTGGCTTTTTTCTGTAGCAAAGTTTTGAATCCTATCACTGTGGGTATAACGTTTTGGCAAGGCATTAACTAATGTTGAGATCAAACTTTTATTTGCAGCGGATAGTAGCATAATAGCGGGCAAGATTGCATCTCGCGTTGGCAAGGCTTTTAATATTTGACCATTTACCTGTAAATCACTTCCCAATAAAAATCCGCCATTAGCTTCAAAGCCTGCTACAGATTTAAATTTATTGTTCAAATTTTTAAATTCTGCAATGACATAAGGAGAGCCAATTTTTGTCCGTTTAACATGCGTAAATTTATTACTTAATTCAACTGCCGTATTACAAGTCACCGGAATAGCCAATGCTTCGACATTTAACATTTCGGCTGTCAACAACCCTAAAATATCACCACGTAACCAAACGCCATTTTCATCGGAAAGTAGAGGGCGATCACCATCACCATCTGTTGAAAAAATAGCATTGAGATTGAATTCTTTAGACCAGTTAATTGCTTTTTGTGTATCTTCTTCTGATACAGCTTCAGTATCAATCTGTACAAAATGATCGGTACGCTCTAGCGATATTACGGTTGCACCAAGCTTTTGAAAAATTCTGTAGTAAAGATCACGCCCCGCACTTGAGTGTTCATAAATCCCTATACGCTTACCTGTAAGCCAAGGCGTTTCGAATAGAGATGTATAACGTGTTATATATTCTTCAGCAGCCATTGAATTCACGGTTAATTCATCAAGTTTGTTAAGATTAGTAAAATTGACTTGTTCTGAGATAATAACTTGTTCATCTGCTTTACTAATTTCACCGTCTGGGCGATAAAATTTTAGGCCGTTACGATTAAAGGGAATATGACTTCCTGTTACCATAATAGCTGGCATTGCATCTTTTTGAGCTGCATAAGCTAAAGCCGGTGTTGGTACTACGCCGTAATAGATAACTTTAATGTTTAATTGTTTTAGGGCACTATAACACGCTTGAGCCATAGCATAACTACTCGGACGATTGTCAATAGCAATGGCAACTGTTTTAAAGTTGAAATAACGCTTCATGGTTGCAATGAATGCAACTGCAAATGCTGCGCAAACATCTGGGGTGAATTGTGTTACTAAACCGCGTGCACCACTAGTGCCGAATGCGACTCCACTTGCTTTGATGATTGTTGAGGCGATTAATTTGTCGTTCATTTTGTAACCGGTTTTTAAAATACAGAAAATAGTTTACCACAGAGAACACGGAGTCACTGCGCTACTCATTGAAAATAGTAAAAATTGATCCTTCTCATTCCACTTAGTGGTGAATTTTTTAGTTATTTATGCGCTTACTCTTTATATACAATTTTAGATTCAACTTTATAAGTGCATAACTTAAATAGTTTAAAGAGGTCAGTTGAGTATATCTTTACTTCTTTCCTCCGACAAGAGATGCAAATAATCAAACAGTGTATACAATTAACGGGGCCAATTAAGGTCAAACTTTTAGCCCTTTATAACTGATGTTACGCAGTAAGCTAAAATTTTAGATTAAAAACCTGTTAAAG
>JAGLDN010000371.1 GCA_023145575.1 Psychromonas sp. | reverse complement strand
GTGAAAGATCAACAGCCCCTAGGCTTAGCATCATGAGATACTTGTATACCCGTTACCAATCAAAGTGCAACAATTTATGTGAAATTAAAAATTTGACAGTTGTCATCTATCCTACTCGTTAAAGCATATCAAATACAAGGTAATGTATCATCGAAAAACTCATCAATGCTTCGCCAGAACTCTTTACCCGTTGCAAAATATTTAATATTAATAGCGTATTCGTTCATTACTTTCCACAGCCGTTAAATTGGGGCTATACCCATGTGCTCAAATTCTCAATTTCCCCCACCTAGACAGATGCTAGAGATTGGCGAAGTATTGTTTTTGGTCTCCCACTGATCGATTGTATAAATGTGCAAGGCAAGTGCGTGCACCCCATCCTCTAGTTCGGTTTTTAATAAAGCATTCATTAATCTATGCCTTGCTATCAAAGAAACCCCTTCAAAATCATCACTCACCAAGGTCACTTTAAAATGCGTTTGGGAGTTGATAGGTACCGAATGTTGATCACTTTCATTAACGACTTCTAAATAGAATACTGAGAATTTATTTTTGATTTTTTTTTCGATTTTTGACTTAGTCTTCACATTTTTTCCTTGGTTCGTGTATTGTTATTGTTTGTATCAAATGATATTTAAATTAAAAAGGCATTCATGCATTTTGCTTGAAAATTCTCCTTAAATTAATCATGCTTCAATCTTAACTCCTAACAAGCTTAATTGTAATCACTAATAATTCAAAACAGATACAAATATACGCGTTATCATTCGAGGTGAAAAATATAGCATGCGTTGAAGTAAGCAGATCCCACGAGAATAACCTAGCAGTATTTGATAAGGGCTAACCATTACAGTTTAAATGACTTTTTATTTAAACTACCAGCAAACGATTAGCTTCGCTAATCTTTGAGATGTCATCAAACTGCGCCTTGCTTTAATATCTAGGGTAACGACTATATAAAACACTTTGATAGGTAACTGGTATATACCCATATTACTTCCAAGCAGTTGACTCCGAGTTGCCGTCTTTTAAAAAAAGAAGCGAGGTTATCGACTAGAATGATTGAAATAACCAAGAGGAGGTAAACATTGAAAGAGCAAAATCCACAATTAAACCTTGGTATAAGCAAATCATTTGCTTGCTCTTATTTGCCTAACCGACAAGAGCGCATTATTGTCTTGATTGATTCAGCGGAAAATGCTCCGCATTTTTATCACTTTCTAATCAAAAAAGGATTTCGCCGTAATGGTGATCAGCTCTACCGCCCTCACTGTGAACGTTGTCAATCTTGCCAATCATTACGCATCCCAGTCAAACGTTTTAAAGCATCGAAAAGTCAAATACGCACAATCAACAAAAACAAACATCTTACTTGCCGTATGAGTAAACAACCAAAAAAAAGCTACTACAGGCTGTATAAGCGATATATCAATACCATACATCGCGGTGGTCCTATGCACCCAGCAACACAAGAAGAATATGATACCTTTTTATTTTCAAGTTGGAATATCCCACTTTTTTTAGAGATTTATGATGGAAAAAAGTTGATCTCAGTGAGTGTTATTGATCAGATCATCTCTAAAAAAACTCGCTCATGGAGTGCCTTTTATTGTTTTTATGATCCAGATTACCGCAAAAATTCTATTGGCAAGTATTCTATTTTATCTCAAATATCAATCTCTCTTCAACACGGAATTGACTGGTTATATTTAGGTTATCAAATTGATGCTTGTCAAAAAATGAATTACAAAACTGAATTTAAACCTCATCAACGCTTTGTTGATGATGAATGGAAAAATAATTGATCACCTTAATTTTGAATCAGCAAAACTAACCACTTTATCAGACGTCAATTACTTTGTCCGATTGGCGCCAATTAACTTGACTATTTTTAAACATTCTAGGTTAAATTTACTTACAATCGTCAGTTATTTTTATAGAATTTTACTTAATAAATGATGTTGCGAAGTTAAAGCCAGTTCGTGATGCAAAACTTCAATTGCTGCTTTTTATACTTTAAATATAAACCTTCGTTAATATTTGTTTATTTTTATTCATAGCAATACTTTAACAGTTTTCCGTATGGAATTTTAGCTTACTGCCTAACATCAGTTAATAATTAAAACAACTTCAGCAGTGGTAACTCATACGACTCTATCGCTTAATTACAAAATAAAAGGGATCCTTAAACACAATTTCGAGATAAATAACAAATTATGTATACTTTCTCGTTGAAAAATCGAACACCCCTTTACGCTTAACATTAATTCTGGCATTATGCGCGAGTAAGATGATTCTATAACTTAAAACTCAAATCTCCACTTTGATGGTAGGATAATAATAAACCAAAGGATTTAGCTGAAAATGGCAAAAGAAGACAATATTGAAATGCAAGGCACTATCACAGACACATTACCTAACACAATGTTTCGTGTAGAACTTGAAAATGGGCACAGCGTTACCGCTCACATATCGGGAAAAATGCGTAAAAATTACATTCGCATTCTAACAGGCGACAAAGTAACCGTGCAATTAACCCCTTATGATCTGACAAAGGGTCGCATCGTTTTTCGTGCACGCTAGTTTTAGCTTATTTAATCGTATTCGCATAATTATTTCTATTTAGCTCTGGATAAGCAACACTGCTATTTTTGTACATATCTGGGTTAAATATACCCGTTATCATTCGAGGTGATATACATAGCAAACATTTAGGTAAACAGATCCTAGGCAAAAGTTTACTATTGAACTGGTTCAATCGATTATTGTCTACTTTGAAGAGGCTTGCCTCAAAGATTGCCCGCTGGAGCGACAGATCGAAAACGAATAAGGTTTAAATGGGCCTTTTTTATTTAAACTCTGGCAATTAATTAACGTTGTTAAACAATAAGAGGACAGCTTGGTAGTATTTGATAAGGGCTAACCATTAAACTTTATACCCATGTGACGTAAAAATGAAACATCAGTCGCGAACTCGATGATCACAATTAGGCGCAACATGTCACCTATCAACGATTATCTACGCTAATCATTTTTTTCGGTCAAATTAACCAAAAGATGTTATTTATTTTATGGTTACTCCCTTTTCTATTGCTGAGTCCAAGGTTACTCTCGAGTGAAAAAGCCGAGTTGGCACACCAACGGGTAAGACAACGTGTACCAATAAACAAAGTTATAAAATTTTGACTCAGAGCTACTCGTTTAGAATTAAAGTAGTATGTCTATATTATACCATACGCATTTAACACAAAAACTATTTAATGACCTGGCAGATTCAACCATCAATTGCATAATTGTTAAGCCGATAGTGCTAGAATATGTTTTTTCATCATTTAAAATGGTGTTATAAATAATAGCATCTTTCTTGGCCTATTATTCAACTGAATTAAGATAACCCTAACTGAGTCATCACAGGTCGATTTAAAGTATGTTGATTTGGGCCAATATTGTCGTAAAAGTCCATTAGTATTTTCGTTGAGTCCTCGTTGCCATGAACAGTAGGGATCTACAAAGTAAACACCACACTTTAAATGCTCAGTCATTACTTCATGGTATGCGAACTCTTTACCGTTATCAGAGGTGATAGTAAATACAGCCCCTTTAAACGGTTGCAATAAAGCAATAGTCGCCGCTGTCACTGACCTTGCAGACTTATCATCAACACGCATAGAAACGGTAAAACGGGTTTTACGCTCAACAATAGTGACTAAGGCTCCACTGTGGTCTTTACCGATTACTCAGTCTATTTCCCAGTCGCCAATCCGATTCTTATTTTCAACAACGGGTGGGCGTTCATCTATGCTTACTCGGTTTTTAATAAAACCTCTGCCTGCTTGTTTATCCTTACTGCGGGATTAATAAGCTTTACCTTTTCTGCGCAGATGCTGAAATAGTTGACCTCCTTGTTTCTTGTCAGACCAAATATGGAGATAGATGGTTTCATGACTAATAAGGATATTGTGATCTTCCCTTAACCAGCCAGATATTTGCTCTGGGCTCCATTCTATCAGAATCTTTGAATCAATTAATGCAATGAGACTACTCGTCATCTTACTTGCTTTGCGGGAAAGTAAGCTACGATTATCAGCAAGTAATTGTGCTTGCTTAATACGATAACCTCGCTTGCCTGTATTACGAAAAACTCTCTGCTAATAGTCGACTGGCTGACTTTTAACTGCTTTGCAATTTTATTTTGACTCATGCCTATTTTCTTTAAAGCATAAATCTGGCATCTTAGCTCGTAGGTCAGTTGTTTATATGTTTTCATTGTTGCATCTCTTGCTGGTGAAAAGCGATTAGCATATATTCAGCTGACCACTTTTTCTACCTATTCAAGTTATGCACTTACTTTTTGAATCGAAGGAACACCAAATGACAACAAAAATTGGTAACTATTACTGGTATATGGAA
>JAGLDN010000370.1 GCA_023145575.1 Psychromonas sp. | reverse complement strand
TCGAAAACTAATAAAGCTTATACCCATGTGACGTAAAAATGCAACGTCAGCAAGGAAAATTGTGCCAAGTAGTTATGCATAAAATTGCCCTCTCGATGATTAACTGCGTTAATCACCAAAGGACGAATTAAAAATAAAGACTTTAATTCCTAAATAGTTATTCTAATTCGAAATTTTATAACAACGCTAATTGTTACAAGTTTCTTTACCCTACGGGGCTTTAGCTCAAACACCAGCTCTGCGTTATAACACTCAAAAAGTGAATAACAATTAACTTATGTTATGCCTTGATCTGATGTCTGAATTAAAACCTGACAAAGCATAACGAAGTATCATGGGTATAAATATAGGCTACAACGCAGTATATTTATTTTAAATAACTTACGCCCAAGCGCTAAGATTACTTATGGAATGTTATGTTTCTGATAATTTAGTCGTTTCAATTATCAGATAATTCATCATTAGTCATTATATCATGATAATCTATTTCGTGATCCCCTCCTTCATCATAAGACTCTTGATCATCATCTGTTCCAGAAGAAAGTATTTCGTCAGCAAACCTCGCATTTTCATCTTCAATTTCATAGGCAAATGAATTATGATCATAAGCATCCGCGGCAGCAATCTTCTTATCAAAACACTCAATAAAAAAAGACCAACAAACAGCTGTAGTAAGTGTCCGATCAGGGTATTCAGTCGCATGGTATTCACATAATAGTGGATGAAATAATTCACCTTGTTCAGAATGATATGTTATATTCAAGACTTGACAAATTATGTCGTGACAGATAACTCGCGTTCTCTCTTCATTCGTGCGATTACGGCAAAGCATGTCCTCCATTACATTGATATGCAGACCTAAATGTACATTTCCCATATAGTTTCTAAAAGTGCTAGTATCCTCTATTGAGGCTGTGGATGACCCAGAATTATTTAACATTGAATATTCTGGTGGAGCACAAGCCCCCTCAATTATATCTATTGGTGATGCCGCACCATCTAGGATATCTGCTAGTGGTCTATCAGGTGTTTTTAATGGCTCTCTGCTTGATGTAGGAGTAACCAGTGAGGGGAACTGATATTGCGTTTGTTCAACAGATGACTCATAACTAGGTAGTTCAGTACGATCAATTAATGTTTTGGGTAACTCTTCTGAGTCATTGTTGCACCGTACATCAATAAATTTTATTATTTTGTCAGGATCCTTCAATAGATTATAAATTTTCAATATTTTCTTATGTACATACAGATGTTTAGCATCGCCCATTCCGAAGCAGGTTATGACCTTGTCTATATAATCAAGAGCTGCCGAAGAGCGAGGTTCTTCTAGGGCTCTTTTACCTGCAGATATCGCGCGTGTTGAATTTGAAATAATAGATATAATAGATTCATTTATCAATACTTTATCAATTTCTGTAAAGGTATGTCTCTCGCCATCAATAAATAAAATAGTGATAGCATTAGTGAGAGATTGCTCATAATCTTCAGTTTCTTTGTCTGCTAATATCGATTTTTTTTTAAACAATTTTAAAAGTCTGGATTTGGTTTTCATTTAATTC
The DNA here is from genome assembly GCA_023145575.1 of Psychromonas sp. Taxonomy (GTDB): domain Bacteria; phylum Pseudomonadota; class Gammaproteobacteria; order Enterobacterales; family Psychromonadaceae; genus Psychromonas. The sequence continues at coordinate 1,943 of JAGLDN010000370.1, read as the reverse complement.
ATGCTCAAATTGTCACAGTTGCCAAAATAGCCACAGTTGCCATCGAGGATCTTAGTTTAATGTGTAAAATCAATCAGCAAAATAGAAATGATATTTATTGAAATTGATACTAGCACAGGTTTTTTTAGTTAATTTAACAATTTTCAGTAAATATCAATGGCATTAAGTGTAAGTGTGAATACCAACATGATGAGGGGAAAATAAGTGCTAATGTTGTTCATCGAGATTGGTGGTATTTTGTAAAAAATTTAACATGCGACGAAGTGGCTCTGCTGCGCCCCATAAAAGCTGATCTCCGACAGTAAATGCACTGACATATTCAGGTCCCATTGAAAGCTTGCGTATTCGTCCAACAGGTATGCTTAATGTGCCAGTTACTTTTGCAGGGGAAAGTTCCGAAATCGTTACATCTCGTTCGTTTGGAATGACTTTTACCCAATCATTATGGTTCGCTATTAACTTTTCAATGTCGCTGACTGAAATGTTTTTTTTCAATTTCATTGTAATTGCTTGGCTATGACATCGCATTGCACCAATACGAACACATAAACCGTCAATAGGAATTTGTTTATCACTTGAGCCTAAAATTTTATTGGCTTCGACCTGAGCTTTCCATTCTTCTTTGCTTTGTCCCGAAGGCATTGCGCTATCGATCCAAGGGATCAAACTGCCAGCTAATGCAGCGCCGAATTGTATTGTTGGGAAATCATTACTACGCAAGTGATCTGCGACACATTGATCTATTTCTAAAATAGCAGCAGCAGGGTTGGTAAGTTTTTCTGTCACTTTAGCTTCAATTGACCCCATTTGGTTAATTAATTCACGCATGTTTTGTGCGCCCGCGCCAGATGCTGCCTGATAAGTGTGTGGGGATACCCATTCAATTAAATCATGTTCAAATAAACCACCTAATGACATTAATAATAACGATACGGTACAATTTCCACCAATATAGGTCTTAATACCAGCTTTAATCGATTGTTCAATTACCTTACCATTCACCGGATCTAACACAATAATCGCGTCCTCTTTCATACGCAGTGAAGACGCTGAATCGATCCAATAACCGCGCCAGTTAAGCGCTCTTAATTGATCGTAAACTGCACTCGTATAATCACCCCCTTGACAAGTAATTATGATCTCCATTTTTGCAAGCGCCTCAAGATCAAATGCATCTTGGAGTACCCCTACGCTTATACCAACATCTGGGAAGGGCTGCCCAGCTTGTGATGTCGAAAAAAAGGTTGGATCAATGGTCGCAAAATCATTTTCTTCCGACATTCTCTGCATCAGTACCGAACCCACCATGCCTCGCCAACCTACTAATCCTACTTTTTTCATTAATATTTTGCCTTTTTTATTTGATTGAAAAGGCAATTTATCATTATTTGTTATTTTTTTCTTAGTAATTTAAAAAATTAGGGTAAATAATTATCATTTAATGTATAACATGCGTTTATACGCCTGATCTTTGATAATGGATCTCATTTAAAAAAATACACTTGAAATTACTTTCAAAATATTATTATAACATTTAACAAAATAAGACTTTGATCAGGTCACAAAATGTCAAGTGATAAGCGAGATTGTGATCGATTAAAAACTATTTTACTATCTGCTGAAGGCTGATTATAGGAAGTGATTTATCAGGCGCTAAGGAAGTACAAAAACAGTATTTATTCCACCTTCAAGGGCATTCTTCAACGCAAAAAAAACAGTTCGAATCCTCGATTAATGCACGACTTTGCAACTATACAAAGATTAACGTCTTAATCATTTGTCTTGTACAAGGTACTTTTTGACAATAAAAGCCGAGTCCGCCTATAACGTAAAAGCTATTTTCCCTATATTTGCGTTATTATAAAATCTCTATAGAGAATAGCTATTTAAAAATTAAAGTTCTGATGTTACGCAGTAAACTAAAATTTAATATGAAAAACTGA
>JAGLDN010000037.1 GCA_023145575.1 Psychromonas sp. | reverse complement strand
ACGTTGCATTTTGAAGTAACATGGGTATATATACTCTTGAATATCACTCATGTTGAAGTAGGTAATTTTGCTTAAGTGATTAACGACTGCGGTAGTTTGTTGTTCAGTAAGAAAGCTTTCAGAACCATCACTATTTGATGTGGTTTTTTGAGTTGATGCATACTCTTTGAGATGGCGAAGAATACAGCTTTTGTGTTTTCTCGGTGCTTGAGCAATCATTTCCTCAGACCATCCTTCACCAACAAGTAAAATAGCCTTTAATCGTTCACACTCATCCTTATTACGAGAAATTTTGTTTCGCGATTCAAGTCTTTTTTCTCTAAGTATGATAAGGATATTTGCATGGTCTAATAATGATCTTTTTAAAAATAATTTCAAGAATTTTTTTCTAAACACGATTCATTATCAAAGATTACGGGTATATAACCAAGAGGCTCTTTGACAAATAAGCTCGCACTGTAACAAATGCAACGATTGAATTATTAGCACCGTTTAAAGATTCAGTGTTAACGATCACAGCAGATAATGGTAAAAAGTTTGCTCATCATAAATAAGTGTCTAAATCGCTTGAATGTCACTATTTTTTGTCGATCCTTACTGTTCTTCGCAACGAGGCTTAAATAAAAATATCTATGGTCTTTTACGCCAATATTAGCAAAATCTACAGATTTTAAATTAATTAATGGTAAAAGACTTAAGGTAAATTTAGTTTAATTCATTAATAAACCTATAAAAGTATTATTTTTCAAAACACCATTTGAAATGATTGAAAAACATAGACTAGCACTAGGAGGTGCATAACTATGCTACACTTGACGGTTAACTGCCATTTATTCCGGCTTCAATTTCTATAAGTTATTCCTAATTAGTAATTTTTTCCTATACTGAACTGAGCTTGTCGCTCTCCATAAACCCATTAGCTACAATTTTAGAGTTTGATGGAAGCCATATTTTATTTGAAAACCACGTAGAATCAGTCGATAATTCATAACTGCGGACATAAAAACATGCAGCTGAAAAATAAATGGCGCTTGATGTCACTTAAATTTTATCTCGCTAATGAGGTAACAGGTTATTAAGATTAATTAAATTGACGGAGGGGAAATGGGATTAAACACAGAAACACTAGCACCTCCCGAACAGCATCTTATCAGAAACATGGAAGTTATTCTCCTTTCTACTCTTAGGACGGCTTCAATACTCCTCGATAAAGAAACTGGTCTAAGCATGAAATACTTCGGAGACAGAAGTCCGCGTTGGATATTCTACCTTCAAGTCATGCTTAGGCGCATGGCTACTATGCTAAGCATTCACGAATTCGAATTACATGGTTCGCACATAAATAGTGTTAATTCTAGTAGCTACGCCAATGCCGAACGGCCATTTAGTGGTTGGCGAAATAACGCATTAGGTAAGAAAAATGTTAGTTTCATCACATGCTCACAATATACAGATTTCCACATTAAGCTTGGCGCAACTTGGCACACAGCGCCCAATTATTATCTCCCCGATTTTTATTGTTATCCAACGAAGCCCGCCTATCCCATGGCTCGTATAAAAGAAGGCCCAGTTAGTAAGTTTCATATTGTCATTCACGAACTAACCCACCTCATCTATAACACGGATGACATAGTCTACGGCTACGGCCAATGTCTCGAGTTAGTACGCCAATCGCCTGAAGATTCGAAGCGCAACGCCGATAACTGGGCTTTTTTCATCGAACACGTTTGGGGGCTACCTTATTTGAATGATTGAGAGTTCATCAAACTCTGCCTTGCCAAAAGATCCGATCTGACGACTAAAAAAAATCACTTTTTTTGATAACGGGTATATAATACTTACATATGTAGGTATGCTACAGGTAAGACCAGGCACCAATAAAATAATTAAACACGACTGTTACAGTAAAAATTATAAATTTAAAAGATCTTTTAAAAAATGTCTTAT
>JAGLDN010000369.1 GCA_023145575.1 Psychromonas sp. | reverse complement strand
ATTGATCAAAAGAAGTAGAAGTAATACTGGGTATAGAGAGGATAAGTTATCAGACTAGCGAGTGCCAGCCTGATAATAAAATGTTTAGTCTTCGATACGTTTCATTGTTGCACCAAGTGGAATCAGTTTATCTTCAATCGCTTCATAGCCACGATCGATGTGATAAATTTCATCAACAACAGTCTCACCTTTTGCAACAAGTCCTGCAATAACAAGGCTTGCAGAAGCGCGTAAATCAGTTGCCATTACCGTTGTTCCGCATAATTCATCATGATCGCCACACGTTGCTATATTGCCATCTAATGTAATATTTGCGCCCATACGAACCAGTTCAGGCACATGCATAAAGCGGTTTTCAAAAATATTTTCAGTAATAATACCAGTACCCGGTGCGATCGTATTTAAGACCGTGAATTGTGCTTGCATATCAGTTGGAAATTCAGGGTAAGGTTCTGTTGTAATATCAACTGATTTTAACGCCCGACCAATCATATCAACTTGGATCCAATCATCACCAGTAGTCACCAGTGCACCAGCTTCTTCTAATTTTTCAAGTACAGCACCGAGTAATTTCGGATCCGTATTAACACATTTCACTTTACCGCCACTCACAACACCAGCAATAAGGAATGTACCTGTTTCGATACGATCTGGTTGAACTTGGTAATGACAATCACCTAACGTTTCAACGCCTTCGATCGTGATAACATCAGTACCCATTCCCGTTATTTTGCCACCCATTGCATTAATGAATTTAGCAAGATCAACAACTTCAGGCTCTTTTGCAGCTTGCTTAATTGTTGTAATCCCTTCTGCAAGCGCCGCTGCCATCATTAAATTAGCAGTACCGGTTACACTCACCATTTCCATATCAAGCACACAGCCTTTAAGGCGACCATCAATACGTGCTTTAATAAAACCATCTTCGACTTTAATTGTTGCGCCCATTTTTTCAAGGCCCGTAATATGTAAATTAACAGGTCGAGCGCCAATTGCACAGCCGCCTGGTAATGAAATATCAGCTTTGCCAAAACGCGCCACTAAAGGCCCTAAAGCAAGGATTGAAGCACGCATGCTTTGTACTAACTGGTAAGAAGCCGTGTAGTTTTTAACTGGTTTTGCATTAATATGAACGTTATGCTCAGTTTGACTTGCTTCTGCACCTAACTCTTTTAACAGTTCGAGAGTGGTCGAAATGTCTTTTAATAGTGGTACATTTGTTAAATTAATATTACCTTTAGATAACAAGGTTGCAAATAAAATTGGCAATGCCGCATTTTTTGCACCTGATATTTTAACTTCACCAGATAGCGTACAACCGCCTTGAATTAAAAATTGACCCATTGAGAATATTCCTTTAAATAAAATGCTTTTGTTTTTGCCATTCGGCAGGTGTTAGTGCTTTAATTGATAGAGCATGAATCGCGTTACTTGCAATGTCATCTTTGAGTGGTCCGTAAATCACCTGCTGTTTTTTTACTCGGCTTAATGATTCAAATAGTTCACTGACTGCAATGACCTGAAATGTACCATTTTCACCTTTTACGATGCATTCATCTAACGATAATGCACTTTCTAATTTTGCTTTTATTGCTTCAATGTTCACTGAGTGTTCTCATTTTCGTTATAAAACAGGAAGTTCAATCCATAAAGGCGTGATAATAACACTATTTTTTCGCTGTACCCACTAAAAGATAATTTAGGGTTTAATATTTTCAAGTCGGCGAGATAAGCAAGCCC
>JAGLDN010000368.1 GCA_023145575.1 Psychromonas sp. | reverse complement strand
TTAGCTTACTGCGTAACGTCAGTTATTAAAGGTGACCTGACCATAATTCAGGATATATACACATGATACTTCAAAATGCAAAATCCGCAAAGCAAATTGTGCTAAGGAACTAGCGTCTTCAGACTTAATATGCATTATTTAATTTAGGTTTTCAACAATGCATTGCCAAATTTCCAATGATACGAATGAGCATAAAATTTATTATGATGATCTATGAACTCTAAAAGCTTACTTAGATTCAATTCTCAAGTGCATAGCTTAAATTAATTGGAAAAGTAGTCAGTTGAGTATATACCCATCACACCAGAAGATGGGTATAAATCAACAGACTTTAAATCGATCTGTGATGACTCAGTTAGGCTTAACTTAATTCAGTTGAATAATAGGCCAAGAAAGATGCTATTATTTATAACATCATTTGAAATAATGAAAAAACTTATGCTAGCACTAGCGGATTGACGATTATGCACTCAAGGGTTGAATCTGCCCATCAATAACAACTGAATTATTAAGTAAAACAAATTTTAATGTTGATAATACATGTAGCTAAAGTTGGAAAACTCTTGGGTTTGATCGTTTGCTTTCACATGCAAAATTGTCTAAACGATCTGGAAAAGGTATAAATCAAGTAGTCAATATTTTGATCCTCTTTGTTTACATTAAAGTACAAACCATGAATATGTTTTCAAAGGATCCTTTGCTGAGCTTTTCGGAGATGAAAAAAGATGTATTGTACAATCCGCTTAATAAAGAGGAATTAAATGGGAGAAAACTACAGCTAATCACATCCCAAAAGCAATAAAATAAAACGCTGAAACAACTTAATTATCGTCGATGACTGCGTTAAAATGATAACAGGTAAAAGCATGCGAGGCGTTTCAAGTCACCTTGAGAATTTAACCTCTCTATGTGTAATGGGGCAACAAATTTTAACACTCGCACTAGCAAACGAAGTGCAAATTGTACCATTCGATAACTAAATTTTATAAGTAATTCTAAAGAGCAAATGCCTGATCATAAATTAAAAGATCTACGCAGTATTGCAACAAAGCGTTATAAATGATCTCAGACGCAAACAAAACCAGAGATGCTAATTTTGACAATAAAAAAAGAGTACAGAATTTAGGTATTGAAGCTGATTATTGTTTAGTTGATCTTTGGTTGGCACTAAGAAAATCATCACAATCACCGAAGAACAATCACTTACAGCTATTGTCAGGATGAAAAGAACAAAATGAAATACAGATTTACAAAAGATGGCATTGCGTACTTACTCAATTCTCAACCGTTATTCAAATACCAAATAAAAGCTAATTGTAGGCTAGTTCAAGGCGTTAAATGAGATGTTATTTTTACGGGAAAAGATCGAGTAAATATTTTACAAAATATTTAAAACTCCGCTACGCAGTTTTTTTAAAGAAACAATACAAATGGACAGTTTCACGCTCCAGCAAGAGGCATTATAATAACTAACAGAATATTTAACAATCAAATTCCGCTTAACTGTTAATTATTTGAAGTCAGAAACTTGAGTTATTAAACACAATATTATGTGCTTTACGGGCAAAAAATCGGCTCGGGTTATTTTATTTCTAAAAATTCATGTTCCACCTTTAACGACAAAGCTAGCCTTTAAAGCCACTGCGCTCTACAACATGACGAACTAAACTTTCTGATTGATGCACATTTAAATTACCAGCTACAATTTTAGTTGGAGATAGCCATAATGTTTATCCTAAAGTGCCTTTATAAAGTTCACAAAATATTCTTCTGTTCGATGTTTTGACAAACTGAGAACACCTCACCAGTAGCACCATTAAAACCCGCTCACAAACATTGAGCACCGTGACGAATAGATCCATATTCTGATCGTTCAACCAAGCCTTTTTTATTGGTAATGTGACTTGGAATAGCTCAATAGCGGGTATTCTGGTGATTTTATCAACGCTAACCGTTATTTAGACAATTTTTTTTAAAGACTGCGCATCTTGATTAAAGATCGCAAACATTTGCTATTTTTTCTTCACTAATCTGACCAATTTTTTTATACCACCAGTATTGATCATTGTGTAGACGAAGTTTATATTACTGCAATTCTTTTTCTAGTTGTCTTTGAGTATACGCTGGCGAATGTGTCTTCCCCGAGATTAAATAATACATCGCAGGGATAACGACTAAACTGACGACTGTAGCAAACACCATTCCAAAAAACACTACAGTGCCAACCGCAATATGACTTTCAGAGCCAGCCCCCGTTGAAAGCATCAGCGGAATTGCACCTGCTACGGTCGCGAATGAGGTCATCAATATAGGCCGAAAACGCCTTACTGAGCCATCTATAATCGCTTGTTCAAGCCCAAAACCACGATCTCGCAGTTGATTGGCAAATTCAACAATCAATATACCATTTTTTGTCACCATACCAATCAACATTAACATCCCAATCTCACTATAAATATTAAACCCTTGTGACATCAAAACCAACCCGATAAAACCTCCAAATATTCCCATAGGTACGGTAAACATGATAACCAAAGGATTAATAAAATTTTCAAACTGAGCCGCAAGTACGAGATAAGCAATCAATAATGCAAGGCCAAAAATCATGAATACGCTGCTTTGATTTTCTTTGAAATCTTTTGACTCACCCGAATAGGCCACGGAGATATCAGCAGGTAATACTTTACTTGCTGACGCATCAAGAAACGTAAGTGCTTCACCAAGCGTTTTTCCAGATTTTAAATTCGCGATGATGGTAATTGATTTTTGTTTGTTATTATGAGATAAGCGCGCAGAAGTGGCGACTACTTTCATTGACACAAGTGAATCAAGTGAAATTAATTTCCCTGACTCACTGCGTATATGGATCCGTGATAAATCACTGCTATTATGGAAGATGCTTTCATCTCCTCTCAAATAAACATCATATTCATTGCCTTCATCAATGTAACTCGTTACGTCAACCCCACCTAACATGACATTAAGTGAATTGACAATTTCACTGGCACTAATTCCTAATGCGTCAGCACGTACTTTATTAATGACAACCTTTAATTCAGGCGTATTTTCAGAATAGCTAGTACGAACACCTGTCATGAGACCACTTTCACGAGCCTCGTTTTGTAACTTATTTGCCCATATATTAAGCGCATTATAATTCGCTCCTTCAAGCACAAACTCAACAGGTGAAGAAGAATGTCCCATAAAACTAGGCATCATCGGAAGAGCCCTCACATCAGGAATATCTTTAAGGGAATTACTAACAATTCCTAATATTTTTTCAGCGCTTAACTTCCGCTTATTCCAATCATTAAGTTGTATTATTACAAAGCCAGTTTGGCTCCCCAGTCTGCCTCCAAAAGCAGGCGTTTCTGTGTTATACCCCGCAATTACGCCATGCTTTAATAAAGGTGCCAGCCGAGAGTCAATAATATTCATATTAGCTAGCATCCGCTGGTAACCTGCCCCCTGAGCCCCCGCCACAAATACATATAAAACACCCCGATCTTGTTTTGGCGAAAGTGAAGAGGGAACCTGATGCATTAAAAAGTAACTCCCCATTAAACAAAATAAAATAACCACAGGAGCAAACAGACGAAATCGCACGACTGTTTTTAATAATTTACGATAATTGCCTTCAAGTATTAAAAATATTTTATCAGAGAATAGATTAAAACGATTTTTTTTAGCATTGGTTTTTAACATTTTACTCGCAAGCACTGGGGTAAGCGTCAATGCGATAAGACATGAAGAAAGAACTGCAGTCGATAACAATACAGAAAATTGAGTGAATATTAAACCCACCTTACCTTGCATAAATGATATAGGTAAAAACACCATCACCAACACTAAAGTAGTTGCAATAACGGCAAACCCAACCTCTCTTGTCCCTTTAAATGCGGCGGCTAGGGGGGATTCTCCATGCTCAATATGATAAAAAACATTTTCAACAACCACAATGGCATCATCAACAACCAAACCGATTGCTAAAATGAGCGCCATTAAGGTGATAAGATTTACTGAATACCCTAAATAATGTGCAACAATAAATGAAGATATTAAAGCAACTGGAACTGTGATTGCTGGAATTAATGTCGCACGTGCTTGCCCAAGAAACAGGTACAAAACCAAAATAACCAGTAAAATCGATTCAATTAAAGTGTGATAGACATGTTTTATTGATTGGGATATAAAATTGGTCGCATCGTACTCAACACTCAGCGTTGTACCCTTTGGCAAAAACTTTTGTATATTGTTTATTGAACGATGCAACGTTTTTGAAATCTCAAGTGGATTTGCATCCGACTGAAACATAATCCCCAAGCTTACATAAGGTGTTCCATCATTTTTATAAGAGGAGTCCTCATTTTTAGCCCCCACAGAAACCTTTGCAACCTCGCGTAAATAAATCAAATCGCCTGTACTTGTTTTACGCACAACTAAAGATCCAAAATCCGCAGCTGTTTTATACAATCGCGTGGTTCTTACCGACAGATAAATATTATTATTACGCAATTCACCAGCAGGTGCTTGAATATTCTCTTTTTTAAGTGCATTGACAATATCTGTGGTGGTAACGCCCCGTCCTGCCATTAAATCAGGCGAGAGTTTAATATACATGACTTGAAATAAACCACCCAAAACAGAAACTGAACTAACACCAGAGACTAGGCCAAAGCGATCGCTTAGCACGTTCTGAGCATAATTTGTTAATTGCTCACGATCCATTTTTGTAGAATGAAGTTTGATATATAGACCTTCTTCTCCACTATCATCATTTTTGTTAATAATCGGCGCGTCGGCTTCAGAAGGTAGCAAACTTACCGATTTTTGAACCGCATCACGAATATCACTGATGCTTTCCAAAAAATTCGTGCCAAGTTTAAAGCTGATGTGAATACTCGATAAACCATTGCGAGAATTAGATGTTATTTCATCAATCCCTGAGATGCCCTTTAAATTTTTTTCAATCACATTTGTGATCTGGACTTCTACGATTGAAGCGGCCGCCCCCTTATAAGTTGTTCTTACCGAGACGGTTGGATTCTCAATATTTGGCATTTCACGCACGGCCAGCTTAGTAAATGAAATATATCCAAAAATAGTTAACAACAAACTTAACACAATAGCCGCAACAGGTCGTTTTACCGAAACATCAGATAACCACATTACAACCTTCCCTCATTTGAATTTTTGGTTTTTTTATTCGGCAAGACGTGTACCTTGATCCCATCTCGCATATTAACCAAGCCTTGCACGACAATTTCATCTCCAACGGCTAAGCCATGTGTTATTGCCACTTGATTGTTGACTTGCTGACCGAGTGTTACCTCTGTACGTTTAACAACACCATGTGATATAATATACACAAAATGTTTTTCACCTAGATATTCAAGTGCTTGGATAGGGATGGTCATCTCTTTTATTGGCGGAAAGTTAATATTGGCTAACATCAACATACCTGGTTTGAGTTGTTTATTGGCATTGTTCAACTTGACTCTAACGGATAAGGAAAGTGTGTCAGGATCAACACGTGAATTTACCGCAACGATCTGCCCCGCAAAAGATTGATTTTTCCAAGCCGCGGTTGTCATGCTGACGCTCAAACCAGTTTTTAAATGCGATAAATAATGTTCCGGTACATCTAAATCAAGCTGCATTACCGATAACGCATCAAGTGTGAATAATTCATCACCTAAGTTTACCATTTTACCAATACTGAAATTAGTTAACCCTAACTCGCCAGAAAAAGGAGCGCGTAAAAGATGATCCTCCGCGTCAATCTTCGCTTCTTCATAGCGGGCTTTTGCGATATCAACCACTGACTGCTGCCCATCAACAGCAGTTTTTGTTAAAACATTTTTCTTCGCTAGTTTTTTGTCGTCATGTAATATTCTTTGTTCATTGTTTAAAGTATCTCGAGCTTCACTGAGCAAACTCAATGCTTTTCTATCATCTATTTTGACTAATAAATCGCCTTGTGTGACATCTTTATTTACATTAGCCCTAATAAAAACAACCTTTCCTGTTACTTCGGATGCAACATCGACTGAATGACTTGCCTGTAGCTTACCCACAACAGAAATTTTCTGCGGTACATCATATAAGCTGACATGATACCCCCTAACCGCCGTACTAGTGGCATCTGTGCTAGGATGCGAAAACAAAAAGGGAGAATAGCTGATCACTAAACTGAATAAGACAATAAATTTTAAATGAATTTTATTAAGCATATTTTTCTTCTATATTCGTTATCAGTCAAAGCGCACCAATTTAGGTGAAATTAAAATTGAAATTTGTCATTGATCATACACGTTAAAGCACGCCCAATGCAAGGCAAAGTATCATCTAAGTAAAGTATCATCTAAGTAAAGTATCATCTAAAAACTCATAAATGCTTCGCCAAAACTTTTAGCCATTGTAAAATATTTGTGATCTCTAGCGTATTCGTTCATTACTTTCCAAAGCCGTTCAATGGGATTTAAATTGGGGCTAAATGGCGCTAAAATAGTGTAGTTTAATGCCACGTTTTCAGGCTTCTTATTACTACCAATTTACGCCTATGGTATCCAGCGCCATCAAGTATCAAATTAATAGGTATATCTGATTGAAATTGTTCTTTTATTACTTAAAAAAATCAATGAACGACTCACCATTAACCGTTGCATATTGCTTCTTTATTGCAATTTCTAGATACCCAAACGATCCAACAATACTCAAGCGTATACGACTACCTGTTGTTTCTATTGGTTTATCCATTCTGGTGGGGATCCAACCGCTCATTGTAGTTGCCAGTGTAGGATGCGATGCGTCCATAATAATATGGGCTCATCATTGGATACACTTGCTTATAAGCTAATTTTATGCTTCGATAAATTGTGCTTGATTATCTTGATCTAATTTGTGTGCTACACCTTTAAATAAGCTGCTTATAAATGTAATTGTTACAATGCTGCCATTTTTGTAGACCAGATCCTGAATATTCAATCAAAAAAGTTGTTTTTATATACTCACACTTTCATTTACTACGAGACATTTCGCACTGTGACCTAGGTCTTGTTTTTCTAAATGTGATAATGATATTTCAATATTGCTCTTTTTGAAATGATTTCAAGTATTTTGTCCTAAATGATATCCATTATCACAGATAACGGATATCAGTATTTTAAATGATTTATTTAATTTTTGAGAGATACGACTCAATATTCGCATAAATACATGTTAACAATGCATCTCTAGCTTGCACACTAGCCCAAGCCGTATGAGGCGTTATCACTAAATGAGATTGATTTTGAACATTATAATAAGGATGATCAGCTAACATTGGTTCAACAAGTAAAACATCCGTACCATGGAGTATATTTCCGTCATCAAGTGCAACTGCCATATCCTTTTCATTAATAATGCCACCTCTTCCAAAATTAAGAAGAATGGCACCTTTTTTCATCAATAAAAGCTGAGCTGCGGCAATTAAGTTGTCCGTTTGATCATTAAAGGGGGCATGAATAGAAATAATATCACATGTTGTTAATAACTCATTAAGTGGCAGGTGCTGATAGGGTTGGTCTAAATTTGAACCTGATGTGGAGTGATAACAAACGTCACACAAAAACGAACTGGCGATTTGAGCGACTCGTTGGCCAATATTGCCCATGCCCAAAATACCCCAGCGCTTGCCTTTTATCTCAAAAAAAGGGCGGGCAATATGTGTATAATTATCACTTTTACTCCATTTTTTCGCCTGAATATATTCATCATAATAACGGCTTTGATGTACTAACTGAAACAACATTGAAAACGTTGACTGGCAAACACTTTCTGTCGAATAACCAGACACATTCTCAACCATCACGCCCGCTTTTTCCGCGCAAACTAAATCAATATTATTTGTACCCGTTGCGGTAATACATACTAATTTTAAATGTGGGCTATTTTCTATGATATTTGAATCGATAATGACTTTATTAGTGATGACAATATCGCTATCTGAAATATGATCCAAGCGCTGAGCAAGCGTTGTTTGCTCATAACAAGTGAATTCACCAAATTTTTCAAATCCCAACAGACAACTATCACCAAGTGTAGATGCATCTAGTAAGACTAATTTCATGAAGCTCTTTAACTTTTTATTAGGATTTATATATATTATACAGTTTATAACACCTAAATGTAGCATATTTCGCTACAATGATGATCTATGGACCTGCACGATCATTATAAAAAATAAACATCTTATAAAATAATGTTATTTATTATTTAACTGATGTTACGCAGATGAAGCCAGTTAGTTATGCAAGGCTTTAATTGTTACTTTTTCTGCTTTGATATAAAGCTTCATTTTCAAACCAAAGGTTGTCAGTTATTTAAAAGGCTTAGGCACTACAATTTTACTGTTACCATCTATGCCATGAAAAGAGGGTTACTCTGTGTCTTTTTTTGTATTAGCAGGGGATTTTGCGAGCCCTGTGTTTGCTTTTATGTTTTATGAAAAAAGTCAACCTTCCACCTTTTTTGATAGATCGTTTCAATTCACAGTTTATCAAGCTTAACGTCATGACTGATCAAATATAATAGTCCTTCACTGCCCTCTTTGTTTTTAAAGATTTCTCGATGCAAAATTATTGGCATATCCATTGCTTTTACCCAACCGTAGATAGGAGCTTCTGATCAATCTAATGAAAACCACCTTATAATTTATCTTCTCTATTTAATGCAATTAATCGGTTACTTTTAATGCGAGAATAACATGTTTTTGCATGAATAAATATCATGCTAACAATTGCATAAAACCAACTATCAGCTCATGCGTAGCAATATTTCAATTGATTTTTTGCATGCTTTAACTATGAATATTAAGTCATCATTTTTAGTGGTATTGATCTTTCTTTTTAGTTTTTGTGTTGCAACTCTTGAGTATTGGATCTTTTTTGTAATAAGCTTAAAGGCAACTTGGATCCTTGATTGTCCAGCATGATAAATACAATTGCATTAGTTTATACCCACCACACATGAAGATGCAGATTTCAGCGAGAATTTAAAAGCTGAGAGGCAAGGCATTGATTGAAGAGAATGGTTATTCCCTTGCCAAAATCAATAACAATGCATATAAGCCTTTGAAACTCACCCTTTGGGGACAACTGAGTAAATCATCTTTTGCGTTGCAATACTCAAAAAGTGAATAACAATAAAGTGTAAATCCTCTCGTAGTAAAAGGAATTTAAATAATGATCAAGCGATCAAATAGACACGCCTTCTCTTAATAATATGGTTGGCTAATTAGATCACCCTGAACGTGTTTTTTAAATATAACGCGTCAATGAGTTGAAACTGTAATGGTGAACCTAAAAACAATTACATTAAATAGTTAACCTATTTTATTTCTTAAAATAATTTACTTTATTGTTATTGTTTTCATCAAATAACAGCTAGTTAGATTAATTTTGGCTTTGAAATGATCTGTATTTATCATATGAAAATTAGTTCGCATACTTAATGTAATTGGTATTAAAAAAGAGCCTAATCTGTTAGTATTCAAATTATTAAAATATGACTACCTTTAAGATGCATTGCAAAAATCTTTCGTATCGCTCTAAAGTTGCAATAGCTTGTACAATCTAAGTAATAATTTATGGATCAACTTGGTACTTGAATCATTTTTAGGCATCATCAAAGTTGTATTTTTATGCTCTTTTTTTTTATGCAAATAATTTTATTTTTTACTTTAATCTGCTGTTTATCTTACTTTAATAAGATAATGTTTAATTTTAATGACTACATATTTATGTAAATTAACTTTTCCTCTGGATCCTTAATCAGGATAAATGAGTAAACAATATATAATATTCTGGTACTCACTATGCTAGCTAAAAGAATAATCCCCTGTCTTGATGTCAAAGATGGGCAAGTCGTTAAAGGTATACAATTTCGTGACCATGAAATAGTTGGTGATGTTGTCTCTCTTGCAAAGCGTTATGCACAAGAAGGTGCTGACGAATTAGTTTTTTATGACATTACCGCAAGTGCCGATGCCAGAGTAGTTGACGAAAGTTGGGTTAGTCGTGTTTCCAAAATTATTGATATTCCATTTTGTGTCGCAGGCGGCATAAAAACAATCCGAAATGCTCAGCGTATCCTAGAATTTGGCGCAGATAAAATATCCATCAACAGCCCTGCCCTTGACGATCCAAGTTTGATTAATCGTTTATCTGAAAAATTTGGCAGTCAATGTATCGTCATTGGTATTGACTCTTACTTTGATCAAACTACTGAGCAATATCAAGTTAAAAAATTTACAGGTAATGAAACAACAACCATTAGAACAAAATGGAACACCTTTGATTGGATCAAAGAAGTGCAATCTCGCGGTGCAGGTGAAATCGTGTTAAATGTAATGAACCAAGATGGTGTGCGCTGTGGTTATGACATTAATCAACTCAGTCTCGCCCGAAAAATTTGTAATATTCCACTCATTGCCTCAGGTGGCGCTGGTGAAATGATTCATTTCGCCGAGGTGTTTAATCAAGCAGACGTTGATGGCGCACTCGCTGCAAGTGTTTTTCATAAACAAATAATTAATATAGGCGAGTTAAAAACTTACCTTAAAAAAGCACAGGTAGAGGTAAGAATATGAGCTTAATGGATACTAAACAACTCACGAGCCTAGATTGGGAAAAAGTAGATAACTTAATGCCTGTTATCGTACAAAACCACACATCAGGGAAAGTATTAATGCTCGGTTATGTTAATCAAGCTGCATTAAATGCAACGCTTGCATCGAAAAAAATGACTTTTTTTAGCCGCACAAAACAACGTTTATGGTGCAAAGGAGAAAAGTCAGGTAATTTCTTAAATGTAATCGAAATAAATACGGATTGCGATAGTGACACACTACTTGCGATAGTTGAGCCTATTGGCTCCACGTGTCATTTAGGCACTGAGAGTTGCTTTAAAGGTAAGGTTCAACCCGCATTAACTTTTATCGCTGATCTAGAAAAAATAATCGCCAGCCGAAAAGGCACCGATCCAGAAAGTAGCTACACAGCAAGCTTATACCAACGGGGCACAAAACGAATTGCGCAAAAAGTAGGTGAAGAAGGTGTGGAAGTCGCGCTTGCCGCAATGGCAAAAGATAAGGATGAGCTAACCTGCGAAAGTGCCGATCTACTTTATCACCTTATCGTTTTATTACAAAATGAAGGCTTATCACTTTTAGATGTAGCAGCAAAACTACAACAGCGACATAATAAATAGTTAATAATTAATAATATCCTTGGGTATAGTAAGTAGCCGACGGTAATGGAGGGGGAATACTCATTAATTTAATTATTATGGCAGGCATAAAAAAGACATCTGTGTTGTGGTCAATTAATTTTGACCACGGCTTAGTATTTAAGCGTGTAGTTACACTCAGATTCATAGGGTGTTCCCCCTCCGTTAAACCAGTGTGAACTAACGTTATTGTAATATTTAATAATATCAAGCCGTGCACGACTTTTAAAAAGACAGTTATTTATTGGTAAAGGCATGAACTCACTTCTTAAATTCAATTCTCAAATACATAGCTTAAATTAGTTGGAAAAGTAGACAGTTTGATATGAAATCACAACCTAATTTCTTCATACGGCTCATCACGTACGAAAGCAAACATTGTTTTTTAAAATATATACATTGCATTGCCAAACATATTACATTTTCCTCTAACAAGTGCCGCAAAGACAAGACATAAATTACGGCTCTCAGTAATACAAGGATTAAATATTTTGCTGGTAATATATAGTACCTAGCCGATACCTCCATTACGAAGAAAGAGCTCTACGACTAAAAATGAGGATTTAATTTCCATGCTTAAAGCGTACAAGAAAAATAAATTGAAATGGCGCTACGTATTGGCTGACAGTTGGTTTTCATCAATTGGAAACATGAGATT
>JAGLDN010000367.1 GCA_023145575.1 Psychromonas sp. | reverse complement strand
AGGTCTCAACTGCGTAACATCAGTGTTTAATATACATTAACCGTTTGATATTTTAAATTCAAAGTGCATACCAAGATGTTATTTTTTTTTCTAGGATGTCCACCCCTAAGCCTTGTAATGATGAAAATAGTTCAACTTGAATATTACCATCAAAGCGCTTTGCTTCTTCACGCATTTTTATCAAGGTTAATTTACGGGCGCCATGCTTTAATTTATCCGCTTTTGTCAATAATGCTAACACAGGAATGTTTGCATCAATCGCCCAGTAAATTAGCTGCTGATCTAAATTTTTAAACGGATGGCGAATATCCATTAGCACGACCAAACCTTTTAATGACGTCCGCTTTTGCAAATACTCACTTAGCGCCTCCTGCCATTTTAACTTCATGGCAAGGGGAACTTTTGCAAATCCATAGCCTGGTAAATCAATTAAACGTTTGCCTTCTTCAATTTCAAAAACATTAATTAGCTGTGTTCGCCCGGGTGTTTTACTCGTTCTAGCTAAATTGTTTTGTCTTGTTAAACGATTTAATGCACTTGATTTCCCCGCATTTGAACGCCCCGCAAAAGCAATTTCGATACCATTTTCTTCAGGTAGGTGTCTATCTAAATGGCGGATATCTGGAGCACTTATTAAAAAACGTGCTTTTTGAAAATGTATTTTTGGAAATTCCAAGATCTGCCTCGCGTTTGTGATGTAGTCAAATTGTTAGTTATCACAAAGTTGTGTAAACTCAATGAATATCATTTTTGCCATGCTTAAGGTTCTCTCATTCTTAGCAAGTTATGTTATTGTACTTAAAAAATGGAATATTATGAATAAATTATTACTCATAGCATCAACAATCACAATACTTTCCCTGTCATACTTTGTACAGGCCAAAGGTGATGCCGAAGCAGGGAATGAAAAATCAGGTACTTGTTCTGCTTGTCATGGTACAAAGGGTATTAGTCTTACAAATCTTTATCCTAACTTAGCAGGGCAACATGCAAGCTACCTTGAAAAACAACTTCTAGATTACAAAACGAGCGTTCGTATAAATCCGATCATGTTAAGTTTTGCAAGGTCACTTTCCACGCAAGACATCGCTGATTTAGCCGCTTATTATTCAAGGCAAGAGGCAGCACTATACTCTGTCGGTCCTGGGATTGTTGACGCGGGGCAAAAACTTTATATGGGTGGCGATAAATCGCGTGGAATTACAGCTTGTTCTGCGTGTCATGGTCCTCGTGGTGCGGGCTTAGCATTAGCTACGTTTCCTAAGATATCAGGTCAGTACCCAGCTTATATTAAAACTCAACTTGAAAGCTTCCGAAGCGCCGCCCGTAATAACGCACCAAATAATATGATGAGTGATGTATCAGCAAAATTAACTGACAAAGATATCTCACTTTTATCTAAGTATATTTCAGCACTTCATTAATAATACTCTTTGCATTAATCTTCATGATAGATATTCATCAGCTAAAACACGTTAGGTCCAAAGCCTAATAATATGATATTTACTCGATTGATGAGTGTGACCATTTATTTATAAAATCAAAACCTTTTTTTTATTATTGGTTGTCTCCTTTATAAAATTTTAAGCGAAACAGTACCTCAAGGTAATTAGTATTATCTAAGCAACCGCAATAAAAAATGTGCTATTCCTTCTAATTGAGCAGATCTTGATTGCTATAAATTTTAAAATAACTGAATTTCTGTTATTATCTCATGTTACGCATCTCGTCTAAAAAAGGTAAATCTTCATGACTCGAATAAAAAAAAAGCGTCATACTGGTAACTCTGAACTCGAGAATACAGGACATCGAAAAGAGGCATTTTCGAAAACTCGATCTGCAAGGCGAAAAACCAAGCAAAAAGGCAACAAAGCAGGCGACCGCAACACGATTAATGCCAAACGAATACCGAAAAAAAATTCAGAGATTAGTGAGCATATTGGTAGCAAAAAAACCGTCCCTCTTTTACCTACAGATAAACGAGTACAACAAGACAAAAAATCGACACCTAATTTACAATCTACAATGAACGTTATTAATGCGAAACCACTTCAGACTGTTTCCCCTAAATCGACTGGGATTTCTCCTGAAGTTGAGATTGTAAAAATTGAAGATGATCCACATTTAAACGATCTTCTTGAACAGCTTGATAATGGTCAAGTTTTATCTGAGGAAGATGATCTCTTGGTAGTAAAAAAAATGGCTCATCACCATGCATTAATGAAGCAACTTGGCTGGCTCGATGATTCAGGGGAAGAAGATCTCATTCAGCAATTTGAAGATGCTGCATCTTCTTTAGATCAATACAGATAAAAGAAAATATACGATAGATTGATATCCATGCCACTTCAATAGGTAACAAGGAGATTAACTAAGCACATTAGCGAACAACACTTACAGGTTGAAACTTTAAAATAGTAAATACATAACGCTTGGAAGCGGAACATGATAACGTCATTTAAAGGATCCTCGTGTTGAGAAAATTTACACTACAAAGAAGAGAATAAAATGGAAAAGTTTGTTTGGGATCAAGCATTAATTGAAAAATATAACTACAACGGCCCTCGCTACACTTCGTACCCAACTGCAGTGGAATTTAATGAAAGCCTTACTTATAAAGCATCAATACAGGCTGCTGATGTTTACCCAAATCGCCCGCTTTCGATTTATATACATATTCCATTTTGTCATAAACTTTGTTATTTTTGCGGATGTAATAAAACAATCACACGCCATCAAGATAAAGCCAATATATATCTTGATCACCTTGAATTAGAAATTAAAACACAAAGCGTTTATTTTAAAAATCGCCAAGTTAGCCAGTTACACTGGGGGGGGGGTACACCGACCTTTTTATTACCGCCCCAAATTTCACGATTAATGACCTTATTGCGCGATAATTTTATTTTTAAAATAGATGCCGAAATAAGCATTGAAGTTGATCCGCGTGAAATCGAATTATCGACCATTGATCATCTGGCAAACGAAGGTTTTAATCGTTTAAGTCTTGGCATACAAGATTTTAATAAAAAGGTGCAAACAGCCGTGAATAGAGAACAAGATGAAAGTTTTATATTTAAACTGTTAGCCCGCGCAAAAGCAACAGGTTTTCAATCCATAAACCTTGATCTTATTTATGGCTTACCGTTACAAACAAAAGAAACTTTTGTACAAACGCTTAATAAAGTCTTGAGCCTTGATCCCGAACGTTTGTCTATTTTCAACTATGCGCATATGCCAAGTATTTTTGCAGCACAACGCAAAATTAAAGAAGATGATATGCCTAGTCCTTCTCAAAGATTAGCAATGCTACAATATACTATTGAGTTTTTAACACAATCAGGCTATCAATTTATCGGTATGGATCACTTTGCAAAACCTACTGATGAATTAGCTATTGCACAGGAAAAGAACATTTTACATCGTAATTTTCAAGGTTATACAACCCAAGAAGACGCTGATTTACTGGGCATGGGTGTTTCAGCAATTAGCCAAATTGGACACTGTTACTCTCAAAACCAGAAAAAATTATCGGATTACTACAATCAAATAACCGAATTAGGCCATGCACAATGGCGCGGAATCGGACTCGACCAAGATGATCTGATCCGTCGAGAAGTAATAAAAAAACTAATCTGTAATTTCATTTTAGATATTAAAGAAATAGAGAATACTTTTTCAATAAACTTTACTCAATACTTTCGTGAAGATATTAAATTATTACAGTGCTTTATTGATGATGAACTGGTAAGTTTAACTGCTCAATCAATCACTGTGCATCCTAAAGGGCGACTCTTGATCCGTAACATCTGCATGAGTTTTGATCTTTATTTAAGAAAAAATGCACAACAGCAACAATTCTCACGTGTTATTTAGGTATTTATATGTATGTAATTTCCTCTGTTTTGCAAATTTTTAAAAGCTCTGATAGGCGTTAATATAATAAATTAAATATCTTGTGAAATATCAAGGGAACTCAAAATTAAAAAATGACTACAACCTAATTATTAAGTATACTTATAACAAATTTTATTCATGTTACTTCAAGATACAAGATCATCCGCGTACCCAGCAATCAGAATAAGCCCCCTAAATTCGACAACAATATGTTGGTCTTTGTTATGTTTACTCTCTTTTTTTGTTGCAACGCGAGTTTGCACCCAACGGGCATTTTATTGCTCGCATTTCGGTACAATTTGTCGATCTGCCCCCATCCAGAGGTAGCATTAATATAAGTATGGCAATTTTTTATTTATATTGACTTATATTCTTTCGTAATATTTCAAGCATACTGAGTCTAATTAGTGTAAAATTTGAAATCAATAAATCCGAGGACCTTTTGTTAATATCAAGTCGATTATTCAGCACAAATAGAATGTTCCGAATCGAAAATGAATGATAATCAAACACTAAAATCAAGTTAATATGATTTTATTCTTCTATTTACCTTACAGTTACTCACAATCGATATTTTAGGCACTAAACATGGATAATGAAAACGATACAAATAAAAATAACGCTGTTTTAGATTTATTGGTCATTGGTGGTGGCATTAATGGTGCGGGTATAGCTGCTGATGCTGCGGGCAGAGGACTGAGCGTCGGTTTATATGACGCAGCAGATTTTGCATCAGCAACATCATCAGCAAGCTCTAAGTTAATTCATGGCGGTTTACGTTATTTAGAACATTATGAATTTCGACTAGTATCTGAAGCACTTGCTGAGCGTGAGATATTACTTTTTAAAGCTCCACATATCGTAAAACCCATGTCTTTTCGTCTTCCTCATCGCTCTTTTTTACGCCCAGCATGGATGATTCGTGCCGGGCTTTTCCTCTATGATAATTTAAGAAAACGCACAACGTTATCAGCAAGTCATTCTTTGGATTTAGCTAAATCTGGGTTATTAAAGCCTGACATAACAAAAGGCTTTGAGTATTCAGATTGTTGGGTAGATGATGCCCGTTTAGTTATTTTAAATGCAATTCACGCAGGAAATAATAGAGCAGAGGTAATGAATTATTGCTGTGTTAAAAAAGCCGTTCGTCTTAATGGAGTTTGGCAGGTAACTCTTTTTAATGAGCAAACCGGCACCTATTTTGAAAGAAAAGCGAAAGCATTGGTCAATGCAACAGGCCCTTGGGTAAGTCATTTTTTTAATGAAGCTTTAGATCATGAGTCTCCACGAAATATACGTTTGATAAAAGGATCGCATATTATAGTGCCAGCAATTCATAATGAAGAGCAGGCATATATTCTGCAAAACAAAGATAACCGTATTGTCTTTGTTATTCCTTACATGGAAGATTTTTCAATTATTGGCACCACAGATGTTAAATACAACGGTGATCCACGAAAAGTTGAAATTTCAGAAGAAGAAATAATCTATTTAATTGATGTTGTAAATCAACATTTTATAGCTCAAATTAACAGCGAGGATGTGCTGTGGACATACAGTGGCGTTCGGGCGCTTTGTGATGATGAATCAGATTCAGCGCAAGTAATGACACGCGATTACACATTAGAAATTGAAGATGATTCAGGACAAGCGCCATTACTGTCTATTTTCGGTGGTAAATTAACAACTTTTCGAAAATTAGCAGAAACAGCAATGGTGATGCTTGATCCTTACTTTCCTAAATTAGGCAAGCCATGGACAGCTCATGTTGCTCTACCTGGCGGCGATTTTAATTACCCTCGTAAACAATTAGTTAAGAATATTTGCGGTAAGCACCATTGGCTTTCAAAAAAAACAGCAAACCGCTATGTAAATCAATTTGGGACCCTCGTATTGACTCTTTTAAATAATATCAGCAGTGAAGAGGATATGGGAAAAATATTTGCGGAAGGTGTTTATCAGACTGAAATAGACTACTTAATAGATAATGAGTTTGCTAAAACTTCAGACGATATTCTCTGGAGAAGAACCAAACTTGGTTTCTATTTATCCGATAAAGAAAAAAATAGCATTGTTGATTATATGCAAGGTAAAAAAATTCTGATCAATGCCACTTCAAAATGCAACTTCAGAAAAGCAAATTGAGCCCTAACGCGTGGCATAAAATAGCACTATAATTATATACTCATACGTTCACTCTACAAACACGCAATGATCTCACGATCCAGAACACCAGCATAAACTCAATCTCGTTATACTCATTACAATAAATAACTTTTGTATTTTCCAGTTTAAAATAACCTACTCCCTTGTTGGAAGTTTCTTAAAAGTAAGCGCAATTTACGCATTGAATAAATCTGGTTTTACTGCGTAAAATTTAGATCGCATACCTAATGTAATTGGTAATAGCATAAATCAAGGAAATGGTTATGACAAATAAACAACATGATCTGCTAGGGCAATGTATCGCAGAATTTATCGGCACAGGTTTATTAGTATTTTTTGGTGTTGGCTCTGTTGCCGCCTTAGTATTAACGGGCGCTCAGTTTGGTCAATGGGAAATTAGTATTATATGGGGATTGGGTGCGGCAATTGCAATTTACTGTACTGCTGGCGTTTCTGGTGGACATATTAATCCAGCAGTGACAATCGCTTTAGCTTCTTTTCATGGCTTTGATAAAACGAAAGTACTCCCTTACATTGCAGCCCAGTTGTTAGGTGCTTTTTTATCTTCCACATTAGTATATGCTTTATATCGCAACTTATTTTTTGATTTTGAAATTTCACATGGATTTTTACGAAATAGTAAAGCGGCATTATCAACTGCTAGTATCTTCTCAACGTATCCGAATCCAGCGTTATCCGTTCCAGCTGCTTTTGCTGTCGAGTTTGTCGTTACGGGTGTGCTTATGTTTGGTATTTTAGCGTTAGGTGACAAAAATAATGGTGCATCTCGAGGTGCGATGAACCCTTTGCTTATTTAGAAGGTTGGAATTATGCGTTGACAGGGGCAAGAAAAATTCCATATTTCATTGTTCCTATTTTAGCGCCAATCTTTGGCGCCTGCCTTGCGGCATGGTTATATCCTATGATCATTCGTGCATATTTACCAAAGGTTGGCCATGGCTGCACAATTCCTAACCAATGCGATATTCCAACTGGTAAAAATTAAAAAATATAAGGTTATACAAATATCTAAGAAAATTTATAAGGAATTCATAATGTCAAATCAAAAATATATTATTTCACTAGATCAAGGAACCACAAGTTCGCGCGCCATCATTTTTGACCACAAGGCAAATATTGTTTGCTCTTCTCAACGGGAGATAACACAGATCTACCCACAAGCAGGATGGGTTGAGCATGATCCGCTAGAAATTTATGCAACACAAAGTGCAGCATTGGTAGAAGTGCTCGCAAAATCTGGAATTAGCAGTGATCAAATCGCTGCCATTGGAATTGCAAACCAGCGGGAAACAACTATTATATGGAATAAAGATACAGGAAAACCTGTCTATAACGCAATTGTATGGCAGTGCCGTCGAACAGCAGATACTTGCGAACAATTAAAAGCCAGTGGTTTAGAAGGCTATATTCATCAGCAGACTGGACTCGTTGTTGATCCGTATTTTTCAGGGACAAAAATTAAATGGATATTAGATAACGTCGAAGGTGCTCGTGAAGATGCACGATCTGGAAAATTACTCTTTGGTACTGTTGATACATGGCTTTTATGGAAAATGACACAACGGCACGTGCATGTTACCGATTATACGAATGCATCTCGTACAATGTTGTTTAACATTAACGTGCTTAAATGGGATGAAAAAATATTAAAGGTGTTAGATATACCATTATCAATGTTACCTGAAGTAAAATCTTCTTCAAGCATCTATGGAAAAATTAACATCGGCGGTAAAAGTGGAACGCGTATTCCAATTGCAGGCATCGCAGGTGATCAACAAGCGGCACTTTATGGGCAAATGTGTGTTGAAAAAGGCCAAGCGAAGAATACTTACGGTACTGGCTGCTTCTTGTTAATGCATACTGGTAAAGAAAAAATAACATCAAAAAATGGCTTATTAACCACCATAGTATGTGATCCAAAGGGGGAACCTGCTTATGGCTTAGAGGGAGCCGTATTTATGGCGGGCGCATCAATTCAATGGTTACGCGATGAGATGAAATTACTTTCTGATGCAAAAGAATCTGAATATTTTGCCACAAAAGTCGATAGCTCAAATGGTGTGTACGTTGTTCCTGCATTTACAGGGTTGAGTGCGCCATATTGGGATCCCTATGCGCGAGGCACTATTGTTGGCTTAACACGCAGCAGTAATACAAATCACATTATTCGCGCAACACTTGAAAGTATTGCTTACCAAACACGGGATGTTATTGATGCAATGCAAGAAGATTCTGGCATTAAATTAGCAACCCTACGAGTTGATGGTGGCGCAGTAGTGAATAACTTTTTGATGCAATTTCAAGCTGACTTATTAAACATTCCAGTTCATCGCCCCAAAGTAACAGAGGTAACAGCCTTAGGCGTCGCCTATCTTGCAGGGCTATCTGTGGGGTTTTGGGATGACATTGATGAAATAGCAGACAAAGATGTCATTAAATACACATTTAAACCTCACGGAGATCAAGATAAACGTGATCAAGATTACCGTGGTTGGAAACGAGCAGTTAAATGTACACAAGCATGGGCAAAATTGCATAACGAAGAATAATTCAATAATAATTAACTATGCTATTTTTACGTCATAATGTAACGCTAGGCAAGCACTATGACTGCAATTTTGTTCACAGACAACCATTTTATAGACGCTTTATTAACCACTCAACATGCGTGCATAATCAAGATGTTCTTGTTTGTATCTGCCATTATCACCGTTGGTGGTTACAAAAAAATATAAGCCTTTTGCTGGCGGTTTATCTATAGCCGTATGTAAATATATACCCAAGTTACTTCAAAATATTTATGCATTCTTACGTATTTTGAAGTCAAGTGGGAATAACCGATAAGCACTAAAAGCGAACATTGATCTATGAATTAAATATGTACTTCTAAGCCTGCGAAGGCACCTTGGTTTACTTGATCCTTTTCGGCTTTGTCATTATCAATAGTCATTGTTTGATAACGATAGCCAGCACGCAAGGAGAAGTTCACGATTAGCGAGTCTGGATTAAATGTATAGCCTAATCCAGCATTACCATCGAATGCTTCATCCTTTGTTACGCTACCACCGACAACTTCGCTGAAGGCAAATATTCCTGTGCTCGGTATATATATTTTTGCTTCACCATATGCTTGTGCCAGATCAGCTGAATCATTTGAGTAATCTTTAACACCTGTATATGCTAACCCTAAATTTATTTTAAATAATTTATTGTCGAAGATTTGGTAAAATAGAATAGCGTTGAATGCAGCGCTGTCATCACCCTCTTTATTTCTTAGGTCTATATAGCGTACTTTGGCATTAGGAACCAGAGGAATAAAGTGTTCAAACGTCAAATAACCAGAATAATTGCTGGTATCTGTTTCAGGCGCATCACCATAACTTGCCTCATTGTAATGATAATTACCTCCCGCATACAAACCAATTGCATCAGCCATTGCTGATGTGCTAAATACTGTTAAAATAACGAATGCTAGAAGTAGTTTTTTCATTTTAATTCCCTTAAAATTTACATTAGATCAAATCGCAACAGATATCTTTTGTTTTATTCCATGTTTTAAAAAACAATTAATTATGCCCTAAGTGCTTTTTCTCCACGCGAAATACAACAAACACCTGATCGCACGACTTCTACTATTTCACTTGTGTTATGAATAACTTGTAAGAATGCATCGAGTTTTGATCCAATACCAGTTAATTGAATAGTATAGAGATTAGGGCTAATGTCAACAATTTGTGCACGAAAAACATCACTACATAGCTTTATTTCTTGACGTGTCGCGCTGTTGGGAGTACGCACTTTAACAAGAATTATTTCGCGTTCAACATGTGCTGCTTCTGAGGTCTCTGAAACACGTAGTACATCAACTAGCTTATGAAGTTGTTTCATCATTTGTTCAAGCTTTTCTTGACCTTCAACGTTAGTGGCAATGGTCATTCGCGATAAACTATTATCATTGGTTGGCGAAACAGTTAATGATTCAATGTTATATCCACGTTGTGAAAACAAGCCAACGACGCGAGACAGGGCGCCAGATTCATTTTCAAGTAATACAGAAATTAGTCTACGCATCGGTTCTCTCCGTTTTGCTTAAGAACATATCTTCCATACTACCGAGCTTAATTTGCATTGGATATACATGCTCTTCAGGATCAATGGCAACATCAATAAAGGTTAGTCGATCCTTCAGATCAAATGCTCGTTTAATGGCAGGTTCAAGCTCATCAATATGATCAACCTTAATACCCACATGATTGAAAGCCTCTGCTAGAAGTACAAAGTCAGGCACGCTATCCATGTATGACTGAGATTGTCTGCCGCCGTAAAACATTTTTTGCCACTGTTTTACCATGCCAAGCGAACGGTTATTTAACAGCAAAACAACAACAGGAATATTGTATTGCATACACGTTGAAAGCTCTTGGATATTCATTTGAATTGAGCCGTCGCCAGTAACGCAACAAACAGGACGATCAGGAAAGGCAACTTTACACCCGATTGCAGCAGGTAAACCATAGCCCATTGTGCCTGCCCCGCCAGAGTTTATCCATTGACGAGGCGCTTTAAACGGATAGTAATTTGCAGCAAACATCTGATGCTGACCAACATCCGATGTGATAATTGCGTCCCCCTTTGATACCTTATAAAGTGTTTCTATAACTTGTTGCGGCTTAATAAACTTTGTCGAGGTATCATATGAAAAGCAATTTTTTTGTCGCCATGTTTCAATATCGTTCCACCAATTGGCAAGCGTATCTGCATCACGCTCTATTTTCATGTCAGCAAGCAACGCCAAAAATTGATCTAACACTATATCAATAGAGCCAACAATAGGAAGATCGGCATGAATATTTTTAGAAATTGATGTTGGGTCGATATCAATTTGCATTATTTTTGCATTTGGGCAGAACTTATCAACATTGTTTGTTACACGATCATCAAATCGAGCGCCGATTGCAAAAATTAAATCTGCATTATGCATCGCCCTATTTGCTTCATAAGAGCCGTGCATACCGAGCAGGCCCATATTTTGTTTATCTTCTCCTGGAAATACTCCCAATCCCATTAATGTATTAGTGACGGGTAGATTTAGATCTTTAGCAAGTTTTCTTACTTGTTTGTAAGCATTTGATATTACAGCGCCACCGCCAACATAAAGTACAGGTTTTTTAGCTTCTAGTAGAGCACATACCGCCCGTTTAATTTGCCCGTGATGCCCTTTTACAGTTGGGTGGTATGAACGTAACGAGATTTCTTTAGGGTATTCATATGCAAATTTATTTAATGGATTTTGTGCATCTCTAGGTAAATCAACAACAACAGGTCCTGGACGACCAGTTGATGCAATATAGAATGCTTTTTTTATGGCGATTGGAATTTCTTCCGCTGTACGACATAAAAAACTGTGCTTAACAATTGGGCGAGAAATACCAATCATATCGGCTTCTTGAAATGCATCATCGCCAATCCAATTTGTGGGTACTTGTCCAGATAAAATAACTAAGGGGATTGAATCCATATAAGCGGTTACAATACCAGTAATACAGTTTGTAGCGCCAGGTCCTGCGGTGACTAAAACAGTGCCAACGCCACCAGTTGATCGTGAATATGCATCAGCCATGTGGACAGCTGCTTGTTCGTGGCGAACTAAAATATGCTCAATTTCACTGCAGTTAAAAATTGCATCGTAAATATCTAAAACAGATCCTCCTGGGTAGCCGAAAATATGTTTTATTCCTTGATCTTGCAGTGAGCGAACGACCATTTGTGCGCCAGATAACATTTCCATAATAATTACTCCTATATAGACAATTGGTAAATTGTTTCATGTACCACCTGTATCGGGTGGAGATGAACTCAGAATATATTACCATTGTACATAGCAAAGTGGTACAACTGCATTAAATGAATTACTTTGTTTGGTGAAAGTTTTGTAAGACAATATCATGCATTGCAACTCATCTTACCTGCTGAATTGGTAATTCAGTTTTTGTTGAAAAAAAGGCAGCATGGACAGGACAATAAAAAGGGAAGCAACCATAAAAGAATTAATATTTTTTTTATTTGACAGACAAATGACAGACAAATGACAGAAGATTAGTATCGACAATCGTTGATAGGCCTTCTGTCTCATTCTTATTCTTATTCTTATTCTTATTCTTATGCTTGACGTTATCTCTTTCCGTTAAATGAGAATAAATTAAGTATTACAGCTTTTGATATCTTCGATATTAAAAAAATTTCTCATATGCACAGCGATTTTTTTGGCGCGCTATTTGGCGCACTAACTTGAATTTAGAATCACCAATACCAGAAATCAATAATGCGAGGAACTTATATATACCGATGTTGCTTCATTTTGAAAGTCAGATCGGCAAATTGTGGCAAGTAGTTAGGCATAAAATTGCCCTCTCGATGATTAACTGCGTTAATCACCAAAGGACGAATTAAAAATAAAGACTTTAATTCCTAAATAGTTATTCTAAGTCGATATTTTATAACAACGCTAATTTGTGCAAGTTACCTTGCCCTTCGG
>JAGLDN010000366.1 GCA_023145575.1 Psychromonas sp. | reverse complement strand
GCTGAATTGTATATAAAGTTGGCGTGATATCAACAATCTGACCTCTAAATACATCACTGCTACGTTTAACTTCTTGGCGAGTTGCAGGGTTAGGCGTGCGTACTTTTACAAGCATTAACTCACGTTCAACATGTGCGCCTTCTGTTAATTCTGAAACGCGCAAGACATCAACAAGCTTATGCAGTTGCTTCAT
Source organism: Psychromonas sp. (assembly GCA_023145575.1). Classification (GTDB taxonomy): domain Bacteria; phylum Pseudomonadota; class Gammaproteobacteria; order Enterobacterales; family Psychromonadaceae; genus Psychromonas. The sequence goes on along the minus strand of JAGLDN010000366.1, from coordinate 1,398 downwards.
CATTTGCTCAAGCGTTGCTTGATCTTGTACTTTTGTTGTGATCGTCATGCGTGACAGCGTTCTGTCATTGGTTGGCGATACGGTCAGTGATTCGATGTTATAACCACGTTGTGAAAATAAGCCTACAACACGAGAAAGTGCGCCAGATTCATTTTCAAGCAGGACTGAAATTATATTACGCATTAGTTGTTTTCTCCGTTTTACTTAGGAACATATCTTCCATGCTGCCAAGTTTAATTTGCATTGGGTATACATGCTCTTCAGGATCAATCGCAACATCAATAAATACAACACGCTCTTTAAGTTCAAATGCTCGCTCAAGTGCAGGTTCAAGTTGATCAATCGTATCTACTTTAATGCCAATATGATTGTAAGCTTCTGACAATTTTACAAAATCAGGTACGCTATCCATGTATGATTGCGATTGTCTTCCGCCATAAAACATTTTTTGCCACTGTTTTACCATACCAAGTGATCTATTGTTCAACAGTAAAATAACCACGGGAATGTTGTATTGCATACAAGTAGAAAGCTCTTGAATGTTCATTTGAATTGAACCATCACCAGTAACACAACATACAGGGCGATCAGGAAAAGCAACTTTACAACCAATAGCAGCAGGTAGACCAAAGCCCATCGTGCCAGCACCACCTGAATTTATCCATTGGCGAGGCTCTTTAAATTTATAGTAGTTAGCGGCAAACATTTGATGCTGCCCCACATCAGAAGTGATGATTGCATCACCTTTAGTCACTTTATAAAGCGCTTCAATCACTTGCTGTGGCTTAATATGTTCTGAAGATGTTTCATAGGCAAAACAGTCTTTTTCACGCCATTTATTAATGTCATCCCACCATGCGCTAAGTGCATCGTCAGCACGAACGATGTGCATTTCATCAAGCAACTCTAAGAATTGATCTAATACAGCGTCGATTGATCCAACAATGGGTAAATCAACGTGAATATTTTTAGAAATAGAAGTTGGGTCAATATCAATTTGCATAATGGTTGCATTAGGACAAAATTTATCAACGTTGTTGGTGACGCGATCATCAAAGCGAGCACCGACTGAAAAAACTAAATCAGCGTTATGCATTGCAAGATTTGCTTCATAAGAGCCGTGCATACCTAACATGCCGATGTTTTGTTTATCTTCGCCAGGAAATGCGCCCAATCCCATTAATGTATTGGTAACGGGTAAATTAAGTGTGCGTGCTAGAGTACGAACTTGTGACGATGCATTGGCAATAACAGAGCCACCACCAACATAAAGCACAGGTTTTTTAGCCGCGAGTAACGCTTCTAGTGCACGTTTAATTTGACCTTGATGACCTTTGAGTGTTGGGTGATATGAACGTAAAGAAACTTCTTTAGGATATTCATAAGGGAATTTATTTA
>JAGLDN010000365.1 GCA_023145575.1 Psychromonas sp. | reverse complement strand
TCACAACTCGATATTCACATTGAATTTTCAGATGACCGAATTTATGAACATGTAGGTAAAATTGATTTCATTGACAACAGAGTTAACCAAAATACGGGCACTCTTGCTATCCGCGCCGATTTCCCAAACCCCAATAAAATATTATTACCAGGCCAATACACCCGTATTCAAGTAAGCCTTCCAAATTCAAAGTCAATGCTACTCATTCCGCAAGCAGCGGTTCAAGAAGATCAACAAGGACGATTTGTTTTAGTCGTTAATAACGAAGATAAAGTAGAAAAACGTATGGTAACACTCGGTAATCGACATAATGTGTTTTGGGAAGTTGAAAAAGGATTGGAAGCAGGAGAAAAAATAATCATTGATGGCTTGCAAAAAGTGAGAGTGGGTATACAAGTTGAGACATCAGAGCAAACAGATATCCCTTTTGCGCCAGCGACTAAGAAATCAGAAAAAGAGGTTAAATAATGATTAGCCAGTTTTTTATTCATCGCCCTAAATTTGCATTTGTTATCGCGATTGTATTAACCCTCGCGGGTGCATTATCAATTCCAATGTTAAGTGTGACTGAATTTCCTGAAATTGCACCTCCACAAATAAATGTAACAACAAGTTACCGTGGTGCCAATGCTGAAACAGTAAAATCTACCATTGCTCAAGCGATTGAGTCATCTGTAAATGGCGTTGAAGATATGACATACATGTCTTCAAGCAGCGCAAATGATGGTAGTTACTCATTAAGTATTACTTTTTCAGTCGGAACTGATGCTGATATGGCGCAAGTCAACGTGCAGAATCGTGTGACTAAAGTGATGGCAAAACTACCCGCTGAAGTACAACAAGCAGGCGTATCAGTAAAGAAAAAATCTTCAAATATGCTACTGGTTGCAAATTTAAACTCTCCAAATGGCACCTTTGATTCTTTATTTTTAACTAACTATGCAAATATTAATATCAAAGATGCACTCGCTCGTCAGCCTGGTGTTTCAGAAGTACAAATAATTGGCGCGATGGACTATGCAATGCGTATTTGGTTAAATCCAGATAAGATGTCTAGTTTAAATATCACAACTGAAGATGTTATTGCATCAATTAAAGAGCAAAACATTCAGGTTGCAGCTGGCCGTATTGGCGCATCTCCGGCTTCTAAAGATCAACGTTTTCAATATACATTACAAACACGAGGACGCTTTCAAAAAGCAGAAGAGTTTGAAAAAATCATCATCCGTGCAAATCCAGATGGTTCAAAGGTTTACTTAGAATCTGTTGCGCGCATTGAGTTAGGATCACAAAGCTATGATGCAGAAGGAAAGTTCAATCAAAAACCATCCGCTATTATTGCAATTTATCAATCCCCAGGCGCAAATGCACTTGATGTTTCTGCAGCAATAAAAAAAGAATTATCTCGATTAGAAAGCAATTATCCGAGTGATATTGAAAGTATTGTTGCATACGATACAACGGAATCTGTCAGCGCATCAATCAGCGGTGTCGTTGAAACATTAATTATTGCTGTTTTTTTAGTTGTTTTTATTGTTTACCTTTTCTTGCAAGATGTACGCTCAACACTTATTCCAGCAATCGCCATCCCCGTTTCTTTAATCGGTACTTTTGCGTTTATGCTTGCCATTGGAATGAGCATTAACACCATATCCCTTTTTGCACTTGTACTCGCCATCGGCATTGTCGTTGACGATGCGATAGTGGTGATTGAGAATGTAACCCGTCTTATGGAAGACGAGGGATTATCGCCAACCGATGCAACAACAAAAGCAATGAAAGAAGTCACAGGCCCAATCATTGCAACCACACTTGTTTTACTTGCTGTATTTGCGCCGACTGCCGTGATGCCAGGAATTACCGGGCAAATGTATGCACAATTCTCAATCACAATCTGTATCGCTGTATTAATCTCATCTATTAATGCATTGACACTTAGCCCTGCGTTAGCAGCAACCCTTTTACGGACACCCAAAAAACATAACAAAGGTTTTCACTTCTTTTTTAATAAATACTTTAATAAATTAACCAAAAGCTACACCCAACTCATTTCGGTTTTAGTACGAAAATTGGTGCTGGTCGGCGTGGTATTTTCTATATTGGTGGGCCTATTAATTTATTTAGGCGGCACTACGCCATCTGGATTTATTCCACTAGAAGATAAAAAATCATTCCTAGTTGATATCCAACTACCTGATGGTGCATCACTCAATAGAACAGAAGAAGTGATGACTGAATTAGTCGACATAACACGCAATGAGCCAGGCGTAGAAAACGTTATTCACTCATCAGGGTTTAGCATATTAACAGGCTCCATTGCCTCAAACGGCGGACTACT
>JAGLDN010000364.1 GCA_023145575.1 Psychromonas sp. | reverse complement strand
TTCTCTTTTGTATTGAATATAAACTTAAAATTTCTAATGCTATTTTGGTGATCATTGATCATCTTTAAAAGCTAATTAGATGCTTATTTGAAAGGATGCAACATGGGTAATATAAAATTAGCCATACGAACAGCAATTAATTTACTCTTCTTTAGCTGTCTATATGGATTTTCTCTTACTGTTTCTGCAGATGTACCGACGATTTCAGTGCCTACCGCTGAACAAGTTGATGCAAATGGGAAATACATCGTCCACAAGATTCGTGATAAAGATTACGCCTGCGTACAATGCCATCAAGAATCTAAGAAAACACTGCACGGCACACACTCCCTTGAAAAAATGAAAAAAATAGATGCAACGCTGCAATGTGTTAGTTGTCATGAATCAATTAGCCCTGATCACCGAAATAATGCGCCTGAAGTTATAAAATATTCTGCTGCTCAATTTCGTTTAGGCACTGATAAACAGCAACTTGATCATCAGCAAATTTTACAAGCCAATGAAAAGTGTAGCAGTTGTCATACACCAGAAAGGTTAAGAGAAAATTCATGGACACATGATGTGCATGCTAAAAATCTAACCTGTTCGTCATGCCATAGTGTGCATGCAGATGGTAAAAAAGAAGGCATTCAATCACTAGAGCGTAAAGATCAAATTCAGCTTTGTGTGACTTGCCATAAAGATTTTAACGCCACCACTGATAAAAAGGAGCAATAAGATGAGTTGTTCAAGACGAGATGTATTAATCGGTGGCAGTGCAGTGATAATGACTACCGCGATTTCAAGTGTTGCCTATGGCAGTAAAACATTAATCGGTACGATGGAAGATGGCAACAAACGTTATGGTATGGTGCATGATGAAACCGCTTGTATTGGTTGCACCGCGTGTACTGATGCCTGTCGAGACGTTAATAACGTACCAGAAGGCGTTTCACGATTAGTGATTGAGCGCAGTGAACCGATTGGCACATTCCCCGATGTTGGTTATCAATTTACACGCGTGTCATGTCAACATTGTGATAACGCCCCTTGTGTTACCGTATGCCCTACCGCCGCTTCTTATATTGATCCTAAAACAGGGATTGTCGATGTGCACAGTGATTTATGTGTTGGTTGTGGTTACTGTTTAGCCGCCTGCCCGTATAAAGTGCGTTTCTTTAATCCTGAGACGAAATCTGCTGATAAATGTAACTTCTGTCGAGATACAAACCTCAAAGCAGGAAAATTGCCCGCTTGTGTCGAATCGTGTCCAACAAAAGCACTTGTATTTGGCGATCTAAATGATCCGAACAGTGAAATTAATAAAGTGATTAAAACCAATGCCGTATATCGCGCAAAAGTTGATTTAGGCACTGAGCCGAAACTTTATAAAATTCCAGCAACAAAAGGGGAGATAAAAAGATGATTGATGCATTCACTTTTGACTATTATATTTGGGATTGGATTATTGCGGTTTACCTATTTTTAGCAGGTATGTCAGCCGGCATGGTGATGATTGCAATTTATTTAAAACGTAAAATAATTGAAGGCGATGTTGCACAAAATGGCATTATTAAAGCCACCGCCATTTTAGCGCCGTTTGGGATCATCGCTGGACTTACTATTTTAATTTTCCATCTAACAAAACCCCTTCATTTTTGGAAACTGTTATTTCATTTTAATACCTCTTCCGTTATGTCGATGGGGACCATTTTATTTCAAGTTTACATGGCTGTTCTTTTTGTTTGGCTGGCAATTATCTTTAAAGACTTACTTAAAAAATTAAACATCAGTCTGGTAGATACTGTCGTTGAGAAATTGAAAGCCTTTGAAAATGCAATTGAAATTACATTAGTGGTACTCGCCGTTGCACTTGCTGCTTACACAGGGTTTTTATTATCAGCATTGAAAACTTACCCAATGCTTAATAACCCTGTTTTACCGATTTTATTCTTACTTTCAAGTTTATCATCGGGTGCTGCTGCATCATTGCTATTCGGTATTGGTTTCTTCAAAGAGCCATTAAACAGCCCAGCTGTAAAATGGGTACATCATTTTGAGACACCCGTGATCACCTTTGAATTATTTGTGCTTATTTGTTTCTTCT
>JAGLDN010000363.1 GCA_023145575.1 Psychromonas sp. | reverse complement strand
AAAGATTCATTTTGAAAGTATGCTCGCACTAGTTTGCTCAATGATTTGGTTGCCAATGTGAAAGATCAACAGCCCCTAACATGGGTATAAATTCAATTTATTTATTTTCTCTTGATATTGCTCGATAAGCAATATCATTGCGGTAAAGCATGCCATTCCAAGTGATTTTGTTTACCAGTTGATAAGCCTTTTGTTGTGCTTGAGTGACGTTATGACTCAGTGCGGTTGCACATAAAACACGTCCGCCGTTTGTCATTATTTTTCCATCAGACATTGCAGTTCCAGAATGAAATATTTTTGTGTCAGTTGTTTCAGTTGGAATACCCGAAATTTCAAAGCCTTTTTTATAATTATTCGGGTAACCACCAGAGACAAGCACTACACCGACCGCTGCTCGGTTATCAAATTCGGCAGTCATAATATCGAGTTCACCATTTACTCCTGCAAGGCATAATAATACGATATCTGATGTCATGCGCATCATGATCGGTTGTGTTTCAGGATCGCCTAAACGGCAGTTGTATTCTATAACGTTAGGCGTACCATCTGGCATTATCATTAGCCCTGTGTATAAAAAACCAATATAACGATTGCCTTCACTTGCCATCCCTTGAACCGTTGGACGAATAATCCTACTCATAATGTTATCATGCATTTCTTGGGTGATGACGGGCGCGGGAGAATAAGCCCCCATGCCACCAGTATTCGGCCCTGTATCTCCAACCCCAACACGTTTGTGATCTTGACTGGTTGCTAATGCAACGATATTTTCACCATCGCTCATTACGATAAATGAGGCTTCTTCACCGTCTAAAAATTGTTCAATAACAACCTGATGTCCTGCTTCACCAAAGGCATTTCCTGCAAGCATATCTTTAATAGCACTTTCTGCCTGTTGTAATGTCATGGCAACGAGAACACCTTTACCTGCGGCAAGACCATCTGCTTTTATCACAATTGGCGCTCCTTTATCACGTACATAGGCGAGCGCAGGCTCAATCTCAGTGAAATTTTTATACCATGCAGTTGGAATGTTATGACGTGTTAAAAAGTCTTTTGCAAATGCTTTAGAGCCCTCTAGTTGCGCTGCCGCCTTGCTTGGACCAAAACAGGCAAGTCCAGCACTTGTAAAGGCATCGACAACACCTGCCACAAGTGGTGCTTCAGGGCCAACGATAGTTAATTCAATCTTTTTCTCGATTGCAAAAATAACTAAGGCGTTAAGATCGTCTACATTTATATCTACATTCGTGACTTTTTTTTCTAGTTCACTCCCCGCATTGCCAGGGGCAACAAAGATATTTTTAACTTGTTTATTTTTAGCAACTTTCCATGCTAAAGCATGCTCTCGGCCACCATTTCCAATAATTAATACGTTCATTTTATAGACCTTTATTTTGAGGTAAATGGGTATATCAATGTCATAAAATTGATTGATATTACGCAGGGAAAGTTGTTTTAAATTATCATTAATTGTTAAAGGACTTTTAGCGAAACAGCCATTTACTTAAAAGTGTAAAATTGAACAGCTACTTACATTGTTATTAATGACGAAAGTGACGCATTTGTGTGAACACCATGACCATATTATATTCGTCTATGGCTTCAATTACCTCATTATCACGTATTGACCCACCCGGTTGAATAACACAAGTGATACCAGCTTTTGCGGCGGCGTCAATGCCATCACGAAATGGGAAAAATGCGTCAGAAGACATAACAGATCCAGCAACGGTTAAATTTTCATCGGCAGCTTTAATGCCCGCAACTTTCGCGCTATATACACGACTCATTTGACCTGCTCCTATGCCTACCGTTGAACAATCTTTAGCGTAAACAATGGCATTTGATTTAACAAATTTAGTGACTTTCCAGCTAAATAATAAATCTTTTAATTGCTTTGTAGTCGGTGTGCGTTTTGAAACAACGTTAAGATCATCAAGTGAAATCATCGCCTGATCACGATCTTGAACAAGTAATCCACCATTAACGCGTTTAAGATCAAATTGAGTTGTTCGTGTTGACCATTGACCACATACTAGCAAACGTAGGTTTTCCTTAGCGGCAATAATTTTTTTAGCCTCATCTGTAATTTGTGGTGCGATAATAACTTCTACAAATTGGCGAGAAATAATTAGTTGTACGGTCTGGGCATTTAATGTGCGGTTAAAAGCAATGATTCCACCAAATGCAGAGGTTGGGTCGGTTTTATAAGCGCTTTCATAAGCGCATAAAATATCACTACCTAATGCTACACCGCAGGGGTTTGCATGTTTTACGATCACACATGCAGGCTCATTAAATTCCTTAACGCATTCAAGTGCGGCATCTGTGTCGGCAATGTTGTTATACGATAGCGACTTCCCTTGAAGCTGTATTGCTGAGGCGACCGAAATTTCTTGAATGTTTTTTTCAACATAAAAAGCGGCTGATTGATGAGGGTTTTCACCATAACGAAGATCTTGTTTTTTCAAAAATTGTTGAGTAAAAGTGCGGGAAAATTTAGATGATATCTCGCCTTCATTATTCTCACCATAGCTTGGCAGCATCGTTCCGAAGTGATTTGCAATCATAGCATCGTACTGCGCGGTGTGTTCAAAAGCGGTAATAGCTAGGTCAAAGCGTGTTTTGTCATCAGGGCTTCCGTTAGTTTTAGCCATTTCACAAAGCACGCGGTTGTAATCATTCCTGTTGACAATAATCGTTACATTTTTATGATTTTTTGCTGCTGCGCGGATCATTGTTGGGCCACCGATATCAATGTTTTCGATAGCATCTTCAAATGAGGAGCTTGGATGAGCAATGGTTTCTTCAAAAGGATAAAGGTTAACAACAACCATATCGATCGCTTGTATGTCATTTTCTATCATGACTTTTTCATCAATGCCACGTCGTGCTAAAATGCCACCGTGAATTTTCGGGTGGAGTGTTTTGACTCGGCCAGCCATAATTTCAGGAAACCCTGTAAAATCAGACACTTCTATTGCTTGTATTTTATTTTTTAAGAGTAGTTTATATGTGCCACCTGTTGATAAAAGTTCAATGCCTTGTGCGGTTAATTCGCGCGAAAATTCTACAATTCCTGTTTTATCAGAGACACTAATCAAGGCTCTTTTTATCGGTCGTCTGTTTTCCATCTTATTACAATTTCCTCGGTCACGTCATTCTCGAGCAATAGTCTATCGGTAGATTATTTTGTACTCATTCAATTAGCGATCATAGTGTACCTTAAATGAAAAATAAAAGGGCAGGAGTGTTAATTATATTGTAAAAAAAATAAGTTGTAGCGGATGGCTGTATTGTGAAAGTTATCAATTTCGAAAATCGTGGTTAATTTATCAATAATAATTGTCATCATTGAGCCTCATATTAAAAAGGTCTATTTATAGCCATGTTACTTCATAATGCTTTGTCAGGTTCAAGCTCGATGATCAGAACAAGGCACAATATTAGGTAATTGTTGTTCACTTTTAGATTATTGTAACGCAGTCTTGGTTTTCGAGCTTGTTCCCCGCAGGGCAAGGCAATTAGTACCAAGGCGCGTTGTTATAAAATCTCTATGTAGAATAACTACTTAGGAATTAAAGTCTTTGTTTTAATTCGACCTTTGGTGATTAA
>JAGLDN010000362.1 GCA_023145575.1 Psychromonas sp. | reverse complement strand
AATAAAGACTTTAATTCCTAAATAGTTATTCTACATAGAGATTTTATAACAACGCACCTTGGTACTTTTTGCCTTGCCCTGCGGGGCACAAACTTGAAAACCAAGACTGAGTTACAATAATCGAAATTGAATATCAATTACCTAATATTGTGCCTTGTTCTAATTATCGAGCATGAGCCTGACCAAGCATTTTATGTCACATGGGTATAATAGGGGAAGATAATGCAGGTATTCTTAGTCGGAGGCGCTATCCGCGATAAATTATTAAATCTTGAAGTCAAAGATAAAGATTATACCGTTGTTGGTAGTAGTCCTGATGAACTTATCTCATTAAATTACAAACAAGTAGGAAATGACTTTCCTGTTTTTTTGCACCCTAAAACGGGTGAAGAATATGCGCTGGCACGTACAGAACGAAAACAAGGCACTGGATACACTGGTTTTACATGTAATGCAGGGCAAGATATTTCTTTAGAAGATGACTTAATACGCCGAGACATTACAATTAATGCTATTGCTCAAGCCGAAGATGGAAAATTAATTGATCCGCATAACGGGCTACGCGATATTAAAGAAAAAATATTGCGTCATATTTCCCCCGCGTTCAGTGAAGATCCGTTACGTGTATTACGAGTTTCGCGTTTTGCCGCTCGATTTTTCCGATTAGGCTTTAGCATTGCCCCAGAAACACTTACATTAATGAAATCTTTGACACTTTCAGGCGAGTTGTCAGATTTGACCTGTGAACGAGTTTGGCAAGAAACCTCAAAAGCATTACAAACACAAAGCCCGCAAGTTTATTTTCAAGTTTTACGTGAATGTGGCGCCTTAAAAGCTTTATTTCCTGAAATTGATCGACTCTTTGGTATACCAGCCCCCAGAAAATGGCACCCTGAAATTGATACTGGTATTCATACCTTAATGGTTATAGAACAATCAGTAAAATTATCTACAGATATTGCATTTCGCTTTGCCTGCTTAGTACATGATTTAGGTAAAGCACTCACGCCACCCGAAAAATGGCCAAGTCATAAAAAGCATGAGTTGCTTGGGTTACCTGTCATTAATGTATTATGTGATCGTTTAAAGATACCAAATGATTGCCGAAAACTTGCCTTGCTTGTTTGTGAACATCACACGTTAATTCACAATGGTTTATCGCTTAAGCCGCAAACACTATTAAAGCTTATGGATAAATGTGATGCTTGGCGAAAACCTCAACGTTTTTTACAGGTACTAGAATGTGGTATTGCCGATTCAAAAGGAAGAGCAGGATTAGAAAATATGCCATATCACAGCGCAGATTATATATGGCAAGCATTTTTAGTGGCTTGTGATGTTGATGTTAAAACCATTATTGATAAAGGTCATAAAGGGAAGGCAATAAAAAGTGAGCTGTTAAAAGAGCGTATTCGCGCGGTTACTCAGTATAAAAATTCATCGATAGATCGGCAAATTATGCCAAACAAATGATATAAAATGAACCTCTCGCTGTTTAAATACCTTATTCACCTGCCAGTAAAATTAAAATAAATGTTTAATTTTTACCTGATTATTCACTATAGACTATTCTAATCGGTGAAAATTTATTTTCCCTGTGGAGCATTCGCTCTCTAATTGTTTTTTTGTGAAGTCGTCAACTGAAATTGATAACGGATTTGTTTTCAAATAAGCATCTTATACCCATGTGACGTAAAAATGCCTTCTCAAGCTCAAGCTCGATAATCAGAACAAGGCGCAATATTAAGTAATTGTTGATCACTTTTCGATTTTTGTAACGCAGTCTTGGTTTTCGAACTTGTGCCCCGCAGGGCAAGATAACTAGTACCAAGGCGCGGTGTTATAAAACTATATGTAGAATAAGTACTTGGGAATTAAAGTCTTTATTTTAATTCGACCTTTGGTGATTAACGCAGTTTATCACAAAAGGGCAATTTTATGTCGAGTACTTGGCACAATTTTCCGATCTTACGTTGCATTTTT